>CAYYXK010000038.1:0-14279 GCA_964475625.1 uncultured Thermoplasmata archaeon
AGGGAGAGCTTTTCCAGCCTTTAAGTCTTGGCGAAATAATTTCCGTACTCTACACCAAGCACAAATGTACGAAAGCTTAATATAACAGCATTGGGAAAGGCCGTATGCACTCTTCCGATACGGAAGAGAAGGTCAGATAACCTTTAAATAGGAAAAGAAAATCGTGTGAAAAACCCAAAAGGAGGAAAAAAACATGGCAGAAAAAGAGCATATGAACATCGTCTTCATCGGACATGTGGACCACGGAAAGTCCACCACGGTAGGTCGCCTTCTCTTTGAGCATGGCGAGATAGACTCCCACATCATCGAGAAGTACAGGAAGGAAGCCGAGGAGATAGGAAAGGCCTCATTCGAGTTTGCATGGGTTATGGATAACCTGAAAGAGGAAAGGGAGCGCGGTGTTACGATAGATGTTGCGCACAAAAAGTTCGTCACTGATAAGTATTTCTTCACTATCATAGACGCTCCCGGCCACAGAGACTTTGTCAAGAACATGATAACCGGAACATCCCAGGCAGACGGAGCGGTTCTTGTTGTGGCAGCACCGGAAGGTGTCATGGCTCAGACAAAGGAGCATGTCTTCCTTGCAAGGACACTGGGTGTAAATCAGATAATCGTGGCAATAAACAAGATGGACGCAACAAAGCCCCCCTATGACGAGAAGAGGTACAAAGAGGTAGAGGAGCAGGTTATAAAGCTCCTGAAGTCCGTTGGATATAAGGAGGACATGTATACGATACTTCCAATAAGTGCGTTCAAGGGCGACAACATAATGCAGAAGGGAGACAATCTAACATGGTTCAAAGGCCCGACCCTCATTGAGGCTCTCAACAACTTCAAGGCACCGCCGAAACCAACGAACAAGCCTCTCAGGCTCCCGATACAGGATGTCTATACAATCACGGGAATCGGAACCGTACCGGTCGGGAGGGTCGAGACCGGAGTCATGAAGCCGAACATGAAGGTCAAGATAATGCCCGCCAACAAGGTCGGAGAGGTCAAGTCGATAGAGATGCACCACGAGCAGATCGCAGAGGCACTTCCGGGCGACAATGTCGGTTTCAACCTCAGAGGCGTTGCCAAGAACGAGATAAAGAGAGGCGATGTCGTGGGGCCCGTCGAGCACCCGCCGACCGTCGCACAGACATTCATCGCTCAGATAATGGTTCTCAACCATCCGAGCGTCATAACGCCGGGATACACGCCGGTCTTCCATGCGCACACCGCACAGGTGGCATGCACATTCGAGGAGCTTCAGAAGAAGCTTGACCCCAGAACCGGACAGACCAAGGAAGAGAACCCGGATTTCCTCAAGACCGGAGATGCAGCCATCGTGAAGATAAGGCCCACGAGACCTATGGTCATAGAGCCCGCTGCGGAATTCCCACAGCTGGGAAGATTCGCAATAAGGGACATGGGTGCCACAGTGGCAGCCGGAATGGCAGTGAGCGTGGAAAAGAAGAACATGTAAAACCCCTTTTCTTTTTCTTTTTAGGTGATTATATATGGCACAAAAAGCAAGAATTTCCCTGAGCGGAACGGACCCTTTGAAGGTTGATTCCGTATGCACCCGCATAAAGACAATATCCGAGAGGACCGGAGTGAACATGAGAGGTCCAATTCCCCTGCCGACGAAGAGACTGGTGGTTCCCGTGAGAAAGAGCCCCGATGGAGAGGGTTCGGAGACGTGGGAGCGCTGGGAAATGAGGATACACAAGAGACTCATAGACATAGATGCTGATGAAAGGGCCCTCAGACAGCTCATGAGGATAGAGGTGCCCGACGGCGTGCATATAGAAATAGTTCTCAAATCCTACTGATTTCAAACCCATTATTCTTAAACTGCTTTTTAGTCTTTGTCATAAAAGATGAGAACCAGAAGTATGACGATTGCCGTTATGAAGATACCAAGACTAATAAGTGTCAGTTTTTTGTTTTTCGTATCGATTATAAGCGGCACAGGTCCTAGCATTATAAATCCGATTCCTCTTTGCTCTACATGCTCGTCTTTCATTTCAGTATTTTCAATTTCATAACCCATGAAATCACTGGCAATACCGAAAAAGAGCATCACCACCCCAATCATCAGTATCAAAGAGCCAAGAAGACCAACCGGGCTGCTGGTGATTATGAATGGAAATATGATCAACAGGCCTCCCTGAAAACCTCCGGCGAGAAGAAGAACGAATCCGCCAAGCATGAGGACAGCACCCATAACCGTCTTATTCATATTTTCACCCCCTGAATGCGCTCTCGAACGGGTCGGTGCTCAGTAAGATCTCTTCCTTTCCCAGCGATATGTGGAGCAGAGCACCTCTCTCCAGAATTATCTCGAATCTTCCGGTAAGCTGGGACAGCATGTCCTTCAACAATATCGCCGTGCTTTCCTTTCTTCTCGCATATTCTTCCCTTATGGAACCAAGCTTTTCCGTGAGATAGTATCTCCTGTTCCTTCCTTCTTTGACAGCCTTTATCAGCCCCTCTTCTTCGAGTGACCTGAGCAATCTTTTAAGGACCGGCCTTGAGAGGGTCGTTTCTGTAAGAATTTCGCTCTGGCTCATACCGGGAGATTCTCCGAGGATAAGTATTATGTCCCTTACCTTATCGTCATAGAGAAGAGAGAATATGGGGCAGTCCCCTTCTTTTACATGCCCCTTTATGAAGAACCTTGCCTTTTTCCTCTCATATTTGCCTGCTATCCCCTTTTTCATCAGACCATCTAGATGCCACATTACCCCCCTTTCGGAGGTATTCAGAAATCTGGCTATCGCGGTTGATGTGGAACACGGATGCATTGAAAGGAAAGAGACTATGATTATTTTCTTTGATATGTCCGCTTCGGAGAATTTATCGCTACCGGACAGGGCTTTTTCAAATGCCTCTCCGATATTTCCGCGTTCCATACAAATGATTGGTTTTCAAATTACTTAAATCTTTGCTAAAAATGAGAAAAGGTTGGAAAAGGGTTTGTGTGGTTACATTCCGGGCATTCCGCCCATACCGCCGCCGCCCATGCCGCCCGGCGGCCCGCCGCCTCCTCCGGATGATGACTTCTTGGCAGCGATGACATCGTCTATGCGGAGTATCATGGTGGCCACATCGGTCGCGGAGCTTATAGCCTGTATCTTCACCCTTGCGGGTTCGATTATCTTATTCTTCCTCATGTCCGCTATATCTCCGGTAAGGGCATCTATACCCGCACCCCTGTCCTTTTTCGACTCGTGAGCGCTCCTCAGCTTGATTATCATATCTATGGCATCAAGCCCTGCGTTCTCGGCCAGGGTTCTGGGTATGATTTCCATGGCCTGAGCGAAAGCCTCTATTGCGAGCTGCTCTCTTCCTCCGACGCTGGGTGCATAGTCCTTCAACTGGAGTGATACCTGTATCTCAGGTGCTCCGCCGCCTGCAACGGCCTTGCCGTCTTCAAGGGCGATTCCTACGACCCTCAGCGCATCGTGAAGGGCTCTTTCGACCTCATCGACAACATGCTCGGTACCGCCCCGTATGAGTATGCTCACCGCCTTTGCGCCCTTGCACTCCGTCACAAAGGTCATATCCTCATCGCCTATCTTCCTCTGTTCAATCAGGCCGGCCTTTCCGAGGTCGTTCTCCGTGAGGTCATGGATGTTTGCAACTATGTTTCCGCCTGTCGCTCTGGCCAGTTTCTCCATATCGGATTTCTTCACCCTTCTTATTGCAAAGATGCCGTCCTTTGCGAGGAAATGCTGGGCCATGTCATCTATTCCCTTCTGGCAGAAGACCACATTGGCTCCCGTATCCTTGATCTTGTCCACCATCTCTTTGAGCATCCTCTCTTCCTGATCAAGGAAGGCCTGCATCTGGGTGGGGTCCGTGATATTTATCTTGGCATCTATCTCGGTCTTCTTTATCTCGAGAGGGGCGTCTATGAGGGCTATCTTTGCGTTCTTGACGCTTGTTGGCATCCTCGGATGCACCCTCTCCTTGTCTATTATGACACCTTCGATGAGCTCGGTATCTTCCACGGAGCCGCCGTGTTTCTTTTCCACCTTTATGTTATCAACATCAACCTTGACTTTCCCGTCGCTTTCATCGGCCACCGACTTCACTGCCTTAACCGCTATCTCCGTAAGCTTCTCTTTTGCAGAGCCAACGTTCTTTCCTGTCATGGCTGTGGCTGCCAGTTCTTTAAGGAGTTCGTCATTGTTCTCCTTGACATCAAATCCTATCTCATCGATTATCTCAAGTGCCTTCTCGGATGCCATTCTGAACCCATTGGTTATTATGGTAGGATGGACATTCTGCTCCAGAAGCTCCTCCGCCTTTTTCAGGAGTTCGCCTGCCAGTACTACTGCTGTCGTGGTGCCATCTCCGCACTCCTGATCCTGGGTCTTGGATATCTCAACGACCATCTTTGCTGCCGGATGCTCTATATCCAACTCCTTGAGTATGGTTGCGCCGTCGTTGGTTATGGTCACATCTCCGAGGCTGTCCACGAGCATCTTGTCCATTCCCTTTGGACCGAGCGTGCTCCTTACTGCCTCTGCCACAGCCTTTGCGGCCGCTATGTTGTTCATCTGTGCGTTGCGTCCTTTTTCTCTTTCCGTTCCTTCCTTCAGAAGGATTATGGGCATTTGTCCGCCTAACATGGTTATTACCTCCTTTTGTTATTTCGGTATGAAAGTTCTTCTATATGAACCTTTCGGCAGAGGATGACCCCTGCAGGATTATGTTTTTCCCCTACTCTTTTTTGTCATCCATCTTTCTGAAGAACAGGTAGTAGGATATGACCGAAGACGCATACAGGGCACCACCGATATAGAACGGGACATCCACGGACATCTGTATCAGATAACCACCGATAAAAGCTCCGATCGAGTTGAAGCCGAGCCAGCTGACCATGGCAGCGGCATCCGCAACGGCTCTGTCCTCTTCGGGAATTATGTTCATCCTGAAGGATGTCAGTATCGCACCTGTCGAGTTCATCAATATGGCTCTGGCGAGGTAGATTATCGTGAATATATAGAGCCCATATGCCAGATAGGAGGTCGAAGGCACGAGAAGCATGAGTATCGTCGCAGACCCCTGAAGTGCGGTAACAACAATGACGCTGCCCTTTTTCTCTGCGAAATGAGGAAGCGCGATTATCACGAATATCATCAGAATCTGGTTAAGTGCGAATATGGAACCTATCGCCGTCGAACTTATCCCGAACCTTATCTGGAACTGGAGAGGCATGAAAGGCACGACTATTCCCGCACCGAGGCCGATAAGTATGTTGGGAATGGAGAATTTCATTATCAGCCTCAGAGACCTGGGCATGCTCTTTTCGGGTATGCTTTTTCGCACAGGCTCCTTTATCGACAGGGAAAGCAGCGCTCGTATCAGCATGAAAAAGGCACTCACTCCGATGACTATTCGATAGCCCATCACCGCATCGCCCATTCCTCGGAATAAGTCCGGCATATATCCTGCGAAAACCATAGCTAGCCCGCTCCCGATCATCATCGATATGCTCTGAAGTGAATAAAGGTATTTTCTCCGTGATGTCGTCGTCCTCTCCGCAAGTATGGAGGAGAATGCCGGAGAGAATATGGCCATTCCGGTCCCCATCAGCACGGCCGATGCGAATATCATGGATGCATCTACGGGAAATGTAAGTAGGGCCGCACCGAAGAATGAAAGGAATGAACCCACGATTATGGGCTTTTTCCTTCCGAAGAAATCCGAAAGGCGGCCTGCGGGTATGGCAATGAGCGCCTGAGATATTCCCTGAATGAAGAATACCGCGCCGTAGAACACAGGGCTGTATCCAAGTTCCGTGAGGTATAGAACCAGTATGAACCAGATTATGGAACCGCTTATGGAGCCGAACAATGCAATGTAAAGCAGTCGGTGAGCATCTTTACCAAAACCTCTGTATCGAGCGAGAAAACTGACGGGGATGCTGTTGCGTCTCCCTGTTTCGGGGAGTGGGTACGAGCCAATTTTCTTTTGCACCACCATGCAAGTGATACCCATTATTTAAAGAATACTCCCCTGCGAGAGGAGGTGTTTGGGCTTCTCAGTAATTCTTATATATTGTAGGCGTATTGCCCTCATATAATATTCCGGGATGCACGAGGTGTATGAATGAAATCGATAATCGAAGAAGCGCTCTCAAAGGGCTCCGAGCCCGCAAATGCCCTGAACTCAGCAGGTCTGATAAGTGATGACGACAAGGAACTGGAAGAGATACTCAAAAGCCTGAGGACGAAGATTGTGGTCATAGGATTGGGGGGTGCAGGCTCCAATACCATCGACCGGATGATGAGGGAAGGAATAACCGGTGTGGATATGGTGGCTGCAAATACCGATGCACAGCATCTTCTTACGATAAAGGCCCAGAAGAAGATATTGCTCGGAAAGAGGACGACGAGAGGACTGGGTGCCGGAGCGGTACCCGCCATCGGTGAAAAGGCCGCCAAAGAAGCGGAAGAGGAGTTGCGGAGCGTTATAAAAGGGGCGGACATGGTGTTTGTGACCTGTGGTCTCGGAGGAGGAAGCGGAACAGGCTCATCTAGTTTTGTCGCTCAACTCGCAAAGGAAGAGGGCGCACTCACAATAGCCGTAGTATCGACACCATTTGCCGCAGAAGGGCTTGCAAGACAGAAGAACGCTGCATGGGGGCTTGATAGGCTCAGAAGGGTGGCCGACACCGTCATAGTGATTCCGAATGACAAGCTCATAGAACTCGTACCCAGACTCCCGCTGGACAAGGCATTCAAAGTTGCGGATGAGATACTCATGCGCTCCATAACCGGAATAACCGAGATAATCACCAAGCCCGGCCTCGTCAATCTCGACTTCAACGACCTCAAGACAATAATGAAGGGAAGCGGAGTCGCCATGATCGGAATGGGTCAGTCGGAGGCGATGGGTGAGAATCGTGCGCTCGAAGCCATAGAGGAGGCGATAAACTCGCCTATGATAGAAGCGGACATAAGTGAGGCGACAGGGGTCCTGGTAAATGTCACCGGCGGCGCCGATATGACCGTTGCAGAGGCGCAGAGGGTCGCAGAGGAGATACAGAAACGCGTAAGCAAGAATGCCAGGATAATATGGGGCGCATCCGTGGACCCGACACTGGAACACAGCCTCAAGGTGATGGTCGTCATAACTGGCGTAAAATCGAAGCAGATTGTCGGTAAGAACGATATGCCCGTGAAATCCGATGTCATGGATGTAGTTTCGTAATATGGCCCGAATCTTCGACGGAAACAGCTTTGCCTCAGCCATCGAGAGAGATATGCTCAAGCGGCTGGAAGAGCTTGGAAAACCCTCATTAAACCTTCATTCGATTTTTATCGGAGATAATCGAGGTTCCGAGATATACATAAAAATGAAGCGCAACAGCCTGAAAAGGATAGGCGGGAGGCTCATGGTCCACAATTTTGAGGAGAGCGCTCCGCTTTCGGAGATTCTTTCCAAGATTCGGGAACTGAACGAGAGGAATGATGTGCATGGAATAATGATAGAACTCCCTCTTCCTCGGGGATTGGATACATACGCACTTCTTTCGGAAGTGACTCCCGAAAAGGATGTCGATGCTCAGAACCCTGTGAATGTCGGGAGGATACTGAAAGGCAACCCGCTTTTCGTCCCACCCACACCGATGGCGGTAATGATGATATTGAATGAATCAGGCATTGAGCTGAAGGGTTCCGAGGTTTGTATAATCAACCACAGCCCTTCCGTAGGGAGGCCTCTTGCCATGTTGCTTCTTGAAGAAAACGCAACTGTCCATGTTTGTCATGTCTTTACAAAGGATATCGGGAAACACAGCAGAGAATGCGATGCGATAATTGTTGCGGCAGGAGTTCCGGGACTTGTGAAAAAGGACATGGTAAAGGAGGGTGCGGTTGTGGTGGATGTCGGAATGAACAGGGTGAACGGAAAGGTCACGGGGGATGTGGATTTCGATGGCGTCAAGGAGAAGGCCCGCTTTATAACCCCTGTTCCCGGAGGTGTCGGCCCTGTAACGAGATATACTTTGCTCTCTAACCTGTTGAAGGCATACGAGATGATGAGATGAGGGTTTCATGCGAGATAAGGATGGAATACCCGGATGAGAGGACCGCGAGTGCCATATTCGAATCGGTGAAGACGGACAACGAGGGATTCGTGGAGTCGCAACTGGCCGGAAAACACATCATATTTACCGCATCGGCGGAGAGTGCAATGTCTCTTTCTCACACGATAAACGACCTTCTCGCATGCGTAAAGGCAGCGGAGAACAGCCTTCTATAACCGTTTTTTGGTTTTCACTTCCCCGTTTTTAGAAAGAGATTCGGTGGTCTTTCCCTCAAGTCTGTCCGCTCTGAGAGTATATTCTTCATAAACACGCTCATACAATTTCGCTTTTTCGTAATACTTCGCCGCTTCTTCCTTGAATTTCATCGCTTTTTCCCTGAGATTTTCCGCCTTGGCTTTATGATTGTCGGATTTTGCGATTATGGCTCTTCTCTTGGCCTCGTTCTTCTCAGCCCTCGCTTTAAGTTTTGCCGACTTTGCTCCTTCCTCTATCTTCGCCATTTCGCGGTCCATATCCACCTTTTCTTTCAGAGCCTCTATTTTTTCAGCGTACGATTCCGCTTTTTCCTTTTCCTTCTCGGCTTTGGCTATCAGTTTTTCCGCCTTTGCTTTCAGTTTGGTGTATTTCTCCATACTCTTGCTCTCATCCTTTTTCGCCTCAGCAGCAAGCTTTCTCAGAAGAGAGATATCTTTTGTTTCCTGAATCCTAAGTTTTTTTATGTGAGCATCTTCAATAGTAGAAGGTTCTTCATCCTCTTCGACTCTCATGTCCTCCTTTTTCTCCTCACCATCCTCAAGTATATCCTCGGACATTTTGTCGAAAATATCATCTTCATCCTCTTTCTCAAGTTTTTTCAATCTTGACGGGTCCTTTTTTACTACCATGAGTTCACCATGCATACATCGCATATGTGGATTTAAAGTTTTTTATGATATGTGCAAATCTCGGATAGAGGGCAGCCATTGCAGAAAGGTCTTGTCCTGCAGTGTCTTTTTCCGAGTTCCACTATAAGCGCATGATACTCGTTGTATATCCTGAAATCCCTTTGAACAGAGGATTCGAAAAGGGATTTGAGAGCCGCATAATCCCTCTCTCCGTATACACCGATGCGCTCCGCCATCCTGAATGTGTATGCATCGACAACGAAGGTCGGCATGTTGCCGGCATAGAGCATCATTGAATCGGCCGTTTCGTTTCCTATGCCTTTTATGGAAAGTAGTTCACTTCTCACATATTCTTCTTCTCCTGATAGAAGAGCAGTGACCCTGCCTCCGTAGTTGTCCAGCAAAAACCTTGAAAATATCTTCAGTCTTTCGGCCTTCTGTTTGAAATAACCTGATGAACGGATAATCTCATACAGTTTTTTGTTGGGTGTCGCAACGATTTTCTCCGGGTCCAGTATTCTTTCTTTCATCAGATTTTTCAGTGCTTTGAGGGCATTTTCCCATGATGCCTGCTGTGTCAGAATCGCACCGAAAGCTATCTCAAGCCTCTGCTTGTCCGTGCCTGGAAGTGAAAAATTCCCTGCATGGTATCCTGTGCCTCCGTCGGAGTATACCGGCCACCACCCTTGGGGGCCAAAATGGGAATACAGAAGAGAATAAGCGGTTTTCAGTTGAGTTTCTCCGGAAGTATCCTGCATGGTGTCGGGAGCTTCATCGAGGCCTTACGGAGAGCTTTCTTCGCAGCCTCTATATTGTGTTCTTCAACATATACTGTTATGAGCTTCTGGCCGGACTTTACCCTTGCAGCGGTTCCGACAGGCTTTCCGAAAGCCTTTCTCATTCCCTGCGAAACCCTGTCCGCACCTGCGCCCGTGGCCTGTTTGTTCTCTCTGAGCACATGATGAGGATAGGTCCTTATCTTCATACGGTAATTGGTTGTGCCGAGGGCCTTGCTTAGGTATCTGTTGGACGATATACGGGCAGCTTCCAGAGCAGTATGTCTTATCTGGCAGGCTTCTTCCGCTATGAGAGTCACACCTATCGGGAACTCTCTCGACTTGTTTCCGAAGTCAAAATGCATTATCCTAGGTGCGGGCACGCCGCCCATATACTCTCTTCTTGTGTATGCCGGTCCGGAAATCTTCGTGTACATTCTACCAGGTTTTCTTGCCATCAAATCACCTCGGCTTCCATCCCATTCCTATTCCGTATTTATACATTTTGTTCGGAACGCTCCGTTTCAATGATTTTTCCACCCGCTTTCTCAACTTTTTTTTCAAGGGCGGAGGCATACCGCTCACTCATATGAACATCCAGCTCTATTCCGCCTTCTCTTTTTACATCATGAACTATTCCATTGTCATACGCCCAGCTGACTATGCTCTCCGAATCGGGGGGAAGCCGGACTATAAGGTGCACTTCAGGCGCGAAGAAAGATTCCAGTGATGAAACCAGCTCTTCAAGACCTTCGCCTGTTTTTGCGGATATCGCCAAAGTTGTGTATTTATTGTCAGAGAATTCCCGGACTTTTTCCTCTATCTCTTTTTCATCAAGAGAATCGCATTTATTTAGTGCCAGAATAACAGGTATGCCCCCTATATCAGGAAAGATAACGCTTTCAGAGGCCTTTAATTTCTCTTTCATAATTTCTATGTTCTCGGAAGAATCCAGCACGAGTATAACCGCATCAGCCTGAAACACCTCTTCCAGCGTTGCTTTGAAGGCTTCTATCAGCCATGGCGGGAGGTCTTTTATGAATCCGACAGTGTCTGTGACGAGTATCCTATATGCCGAATCTATCCGTCTGGTAGTTGTTGAAAGGGTCGAGAACATCCGGTTTTCCACCAGTATCTCCTCTCCGGTAAGGGCATTGAGCAGGGTGCTTTTTCCCGCATTGGTATATCCGGCTATCGCAACCAGATAGAACCCTTTCCTCCGTCTCGCTCTTCTCTTGGCCTCTCTGTCCCTCATGATATCTTCCAGTTCCCTCTTTATTCGGGCTATCCTGCGCTTTATGAAGAGATAATAGTCGTCCACAGCATATTCCCCTCCTGCCATGAATCCGGGGTGCTCGCCTTTTTTCGCCGTGTGTATATACTCTTTGATGAACGGTATCTGGTAGTTCAAATCCGCAAGTTCAACCTGAAGTTTCGCCTCTCTGCTGTGGGCGTTTTTCATGAATATCTCTAGGATAACACCTATCCTGTCAAATACCCGTACTCCGAAGATCTTCTCCAGAAAATACAGTTGATTGGGGCGCAGTTCATGGTTTGCCACCACGGCATCGATATCATGTTCTTCCACCCATTCACGGACATCCTCTATCTTTCCGGGCCCTAGGAAGGTTCTGGGGTGGGGCCCCCTGTCCTGAAAGAAAACCCGTTCGACGCTCATTTCAAGTGTGTGGAGCAGTTCTTCCAGTTCCGCAAGGTTCTTTCCGGTAGTCAGAATTATGGATTTCAACAGAGGTGAATGGGAAAGGGATTTAATATTTTGGCAGAAAAAGGGAAAAATGGATTGGAGGTCAGTATGTGCCTATCTTTCCTTCGACCAGCATTTGGGTTATTTTGTCTATGTTCTCCAGCCAGTTGTCGACCACGCCTTCCACCTCTCCTTTGACCTTTGAGAGGGGAACACCGTCTGCCAGAATAAGGTTCGTACTTGCGAGCAGAGGGTCATCTATCGGGTGGCCTATCTGTGCGAGTATGCGCACCCTCGCCTCTTCGACATCTCCGCCGGTCGACTTTATGATGTCCTCGGCTATTTTCATTGACAGGAGGTTGTAGAGCTTACCGACATGTGTAACGGGGTTCTTTCCGGATGCCGCCTCCATACTCATTGGCCTGTGGGGTGTTATAAGCCCGTTCACCCGGTTACCTCTTCCAACGGACCCGTCATCGCCGTTCTCCATGCTCAGACCCGTGACCGTAAGATAATACACATCCTTCTCAGGCATATCAGCGGTGTTTATATGGAGCTCGAAATCCCTTCCGAGAACATCCATACCGTGGTTTTTGACCTTTTCATACAGGGATTCTTTGAGCGCCATATACTCTTTCGGGTCTGCAAGATACCTTCCGACCATTGCGATCGCTATGGTGAGTATTATTCTATCTTCGACTCTGGCGCCCATGACCTTGACATCTTCGCCCAGACCTTTCATCTCGAAGCGCAGTTTCCCGTTTATGTAGTGTTCGGTTTCAAGTACCAGTCTTTCAACATCCGAAAAAGGAGCATAACCCACTCCGAAGGAGGTATCATTCGCCAGAAATTTCTTAGTATCGTAAACTCCCCTGAGGTCGACAGAGCCCTGACCTATGCGGCAATCCACCATTATGTCCTCTTCAAGGTCTATGTTGGGGAAGTTATTCCTTATCTGTTCGTAGGCAGCCTTTATGGCTATCGTTCTGTAAGGTACACGCTTTCCGCCCACCATGGTCGTCGCCCTGCCGGAAAGGAGGATATATACCGGTTCCAGAACCACGCCTCCTCCGAACTCCGGTTTTGACTGCCCACCGACTATCTCAACCTGATCCGTGTTATGATGGAATATCGTACCGTACTCTTTGATATAAAATCTCGAAAGCTCACGCGAGACCGCCTCCGCTATCCCATCGGCAACGCTATCCGGATGCCCTATTCCCTTTCTTTCAACCATTTCATTGGGTGTCTTTGACACGGGAGGTTCTTCGATCCGGGAAACAACTATGTTCCTGCTCATGATATCACCTGCTAATATGCGCCTCAAACATCTCCCCATATCATATAAGTTTTGTCGCTTGAAACGCTACAAAAAGAATGGCAATCCTTTTATCACAGTGGAAAATGGGGGAAGAGGTGAAGAAATGAAGCCCTCACTTTCGAGAATAGTACAGCAGCAGATAAAGAGCCCGTCTCCCATAAGACAGATAATGAAGATGGCAGACCGTAAGAACATCATAAATATGGGGCTTGACCCGGACGATGTCATCTCTTTCGGCGGCGGATGGGTGAACCACAGAGCTCCCGAAGAGATGAGACAGGCATATCTGGACATACTGAACGATATTGAGAAGTTCCATGCGAGCGGGGCATACAGTGCGACTCCCGGAAGCATGCCGATGAGGGAAGCTCTGGCACGGATGGAGCATGAGTTATTCGGGATGGACATAGGCCCGGAGAACATTATCGTGGGACAGTCCAGCAGCCAGCTCACACACGATCTTTTTGTTACCCTTGCAGACCCAGGAGACGGAATAGTCCTCCTTGACCCGACCTATGCCAATTATTACGGCCAGCTCGTCTATTCACTGGGTGTGCGGAGCGCATCTCCGATAGTCCCCAAGGTGCACTATCTCCGTGCCATGGACACAGAGGCATGGAAATTCATGCCGGATGTGGGAGATGTCGTCGAGAGGTTCAAGACACTTTACTATGCGAAGAAGCCGAAGATGGTGCTATTTCCCGCCCCCGACAATCCTACCAGTCAGATGCCGCCGGATGAGTTCGCAAAGGCCGCATTGGACATGGTGACCGATCATGGCGGATATCTCATCCTCGATTTCGCATACAAGACGCAGGTATTCGGAAAGGAGCCGAACTATTTCTCGTGGTCTCCCAAGAATTATGAGAACCTCGTCGCAATACATTCCAATTCAAAGTGGGCGCGGGGCCTCGGAAGAAGGATGGGCTGGATAGAGGCATCCGAAGATGTCATCGCAGGAATGGAGCGGACACAGCAGATATCAATTCTATGTCCCGACACTCTCCACCAGATGGCAATAACCCAGTATATCAATCAGGCGCTCTCAGATGGATCTCTGAGACAATATATAGAGCAGACAAAGAAGGAATATCAGAATGCCGCAGAGGTCACTCTGAAAGCAATAGACGACAAGCTCGGAATGAGAAGACTGACACCGAAAGGCGGCCTTTACACGGTAATGGATGTGGGTATGGACGGCGACGAGTTCGTTCCGAATGTCCTGAAGAACACGGGAGTCCTTTTCATACCCGGAGGAGGCTTTGGCCGGTCACTCAAAAATGCGGTACGGATATCATATGGCCCTCTTGTCAACGATACGGAAAAGATAGTCGAGGGAATGGAAAGGGTCGCCAAATATCTCGGAACGGAATAAACCCGTTTTTTCTCTTTTTTGATGTGCCGGATGTTGAAAGTCTCGGTCACAAAACATCATATTTTTCTCGTTTTAGCAAACCCGCTGTTGCTTAAAAATTGCCGGTGTGGCCGGCATTGGGACAAAACTATCCGACCCCCCTCACACTGAAAACATTATGAAGGA
>CAYYXK010000039.1:0-10662 GCA_964475625.1 uncultured Thermoplasmata archaeon
AGGGGGATTCGAACCCCCGTGGGAATACTCCCAACGGATTAGCAATCCGTCGCCTTGCCGGGCTGGGCCATCCCCGCTTGGTGTTTGCGAATAATGAAGAAAGAGATTTAATCTTTGCGAGCGAGCAGGAGAGGGCGAGTTTCTTTCTTGTGAAGCTCTTTCTTTGGAGCCCGAACCAGCGGAGCGAGCAACAAAGAAAGAAGTTCGGCTGCGGCCATCCCCGCTTGGTGTTTTTGCGAATCTTTTCTGTTTAAAGGTTTTTCCTAACGGATTAGCAATCCGTCGCCTGAAGCTAAATGCGGAGCATTTTGCGACTTCGCCTTCTTCCGGAAGGCTTGCTCGGAAGTCTCGTTCCTCGGCAGGACTTTCGTGAGAATGTCCGTGTGTGCGAAATTCTTTAAATTTCGCATCTTATCGTGGGTTTATCCATCCCCGCTTGTTCTGCGAATTAAAGGATTTCACTCTTCCTTGATTATGCTCTTCTGACCGCCTTCCTTATAGACCGTCACGACCATGAATGTCTTTGTTTCCTTTATGCCGTCTATGGAGGGAAGGGTGTTTATCACGAAATCCCTGAAAGACTGATAGTCTTTGAATGCGGCCTTGACCAGCATATCCACATCGCCGGTCACAAGGTAAAGGTCTATTATCTGAGGAAAATCAGAGACCTTCTCCGCAATCTCATCCACTCTGTGCGTCTCGACCTTGATTCCTATCATACTGCGGACCATCTCGTCGCCGTAATAGCTTGAAAGCAGTTCGTCGTATTCATCATTCATGGTATCACCGGGATTTGGCAGGAATAATGCACTTGGATAAAAGGGTTTTGGACTATACGAGATGCTCCTCCGGATTCTCCAGTTCCCTGTCGCAGTATATGCAGCGCAGTTTCAGGGGCCTCGTTGATTCGACCACGAATTCGGGGTCCACAGGCTCGTATGTGTGAAGGTCGGTCTTCGAATTCGTTATGCAGTTCGGGTTCGCACATCTGACTATTCCGACGACACGGTCGGGGGCGCTCACACGGCTCTTTTTCACCACATCGTAATCCCGTATGATATTTATCGTGGCATGGGGGGCGATGAGGGCTATCTTTTGCAGTTCCTTGGGATTGAGTTCCTTGTCCTCCACCTTTACTATGTCCTTGTAGTCGTTCTTTGCGCTCTGCACATGCATTATGACGCTGACCGTTGATTTGACCGTTTCATCTATATCCATTATCTTCAGGACCTTCAACGCCTTTCCGCTGTCTATGTGGTCTATGACCGTTCCGTTCCTTATGGGCTGGACCTTGAACTCCTTCATTCGCTCACCCCCAGAACAAGCGAGAGGAGGGCCATTCTGACGGGCACACCGTTGAATGCCTGAGTGAAATACTTCGCATTTCTGGTATCGTCCACCTCTGGGGATATCTCATTCACCCTCGGAAGAGGATGCATTATTATCACATCGCTCTTCGCCTTGTCGAGCAGATCAAGGTCTATGCGATATGCGCCTGCGACCTTTTCATATTCTGCGAGGTCGGGGAACCTTTCTTTCTGGATGCGTGTTACATACAGGACATCCGAGTCACTGACCGAATCCTCGAGAGAAGTGTGTATTTCGGGTTCTATTCCGTATTGCCTGACATCTTTTATGACATGGTCCGGCATCTGCAGTTCGGGTGGTGCAGTGAATGAGAGTTTCGCACCGAACATGGCAAGAGCGTGTGCAAGGGAATGGACAGTCCTTCCGTATTTCAGGTCTCCTACAAGGTTTATGTGAAGGCCCCCGATGGCCCCCTTCTCACTCCTTATGGTGAAAAGGTCAAGAAGCGTCTGAGTCGGATGCTGGCCTGCGCCGTCCCCTGCATTTATCACCGGTTTCTCCGAGAACTTTGCGGCCAATCTTGCCGCTCCTTCCCTCGGATGACGGAGGACGATAACATCCGAGTAGGCTTCGGCCATTCTTATTGTGTCCGCCAGTGTCTCGCCTTTGCTTGCTGAGGTGCCTTTCGGATTTGCGAAGCCGATGATGCCGCCTCCGAGACGGAGCATGGCACTCTCGAAGCTCAGTTTGGTCCTCGTACTCGGCTCGAAAAAGAATGCCGCCAGAATCTTTCCGTCCAAAATCTTGCTGGTCTTCTCTCCTTTGGCTATCGGAACCATATTCTGGGCAAGGTCAAGTATCCCTTCTATCTCGTCAACCGTGAAATCGCCTATCGAGACGATGTCTCTACCTTTCATGTCAAGCATATCCATCGAAAGTGAAGAGAAATGGCATGGGTAATTAAGGGTTGTGATGCTCCACTTCGGGAAAAAGTAAAAGTAAGGTGGCATGGATGTAATGTCCGGTGCTATCATGGGCGAACTTGTTAGGTTCGGAGTGTCGATGGAAGAGAAACTTCTGGATAAATTCGATGCTCTGATAAAGGAAGAAGGCTACAACAACCGTTCCGAGGCCATAAGAGACCTGATAAGAAAGGCTATAATAGATTCCGAGGTGAAGAGAGAGGCGGGAGATGTCGTGGGAATAATCCCTTTCATGTACGAACATGACCGCAACGGAGTGACGAGAAAGCTCCTTGAAATACAGCATAAAAGCTCCAATGCCGCCTTCAATGTCCATTTCCACCTTGACAGACACATGTGCCTCGAAGTGGTCATCCTAAAAGACGAAGCTTCCAATATCAGAGGGCTGGCGGATGAGATACGCTCCATAAAAGGCGTGCATTACTGTGAGATACTGATGACGAAGCCCGTGGTGCATAGCGATGAAGAGCACGAACACCATTAGATTTAAAAACCCGAATGTGATGAAAGGTCGGTGATATACTGAAGATATATGTGAAACTCTACTTCAGCAGCGAGTCGATATCTCCTCTGGAAATCGTGAAATCCGTAAAAGAACTGGGATTCAGACCCGTGGTCGGAGACTATGATTTTGTAACGGACTTCGAGACACCGGAAGAATATGGTATACTTGTGGAAACCCTTCGTGAGACCCTTGCGGGAACAAATACCACATATCGGCTCACGACCCGGCCCGAGTGAAAAGATATATCCTCGCGTTCTTGTCCGAGTACAGCAGGTACATAGATTCGAAGTCCCCCGCATCTATCCGCCGAGGCTTTTCCTTCCATGAGAAGATCGCATGTTCGGACATTCTGTCCGTTATAAAGACATATTCCGCAGGATATTCGGAAGAGTTCGGGTTCTCGAAAAACACTCCTGCATTCTCCCAGCTGACATTTTTCTGCCCGAAGGACCTTAGAACAGAGCTCAGACGGTGGTCCGTAGCTATGTTTCCGTCAAGGCCCGATGCCGCAAGTGCCCCCGGAACTTCGTTCCAATCGGTGGACTCCGTGAAGTTCTGAAGAGCCGCGGGGGGCGGATAACAGGTCAGGGCGCTCGCCACAAACAGAGCCCCTATACCTGCGGCCAGTACCTTCGAAGAGGCTGGTTTCATTCTGAGCATGAGCATGGTGGTGCCTATACCGAACATTAGGGCCATCGGAATCACCGCATATTCCATGTGTCTGAAAGGTATCAGCATATCGCTGCCTGTTAGCCACCCTATAAGGGCGGATGCACCTATCGCCGCAAGTATCGTCCTATTATCCCTGCCTGTCTCATGAAATGCCATGAAGGATACTCCCGAAAAAGAGAGCATCGACAGGAGTATCAGTGGGAGATAGAAAGCGATAGCGTATGGTTCTATTGGCTCTTCTGTTCCAGGAACGCTGAATATTAGCATGTACGCAATGACGACGATGGTAATCACCGTACCCACAATTATGGGAAATGCCTGTTTCCTGATACCCGGTATTCTGAGTTTTCCTTTCCCACGGGGTTTAATCAGAACTTCGAGGAGTAGCAGCGCAGGCATGGCAAGAATTCCGATAGAAAACACATACTGCGGTATGCCTGTTGAAGGCCCTATGAACGGATACGCCGGCCATGCCCAGTAGAGCAGCAGAAATGCCGCATATTCCATGAGAAAATATACGAGTGCGGAGCGCTCCTCGCCCCTGTAAAGCCTGCGAAGGTACATAAAAGCGAGGGCCAAAAGGAGAAAATACGAAGACATCGGATGCGTGATTATGAGTGCAAGCCCCAGTAAATGCGGTAGAATTCTGAGATTCGCGGTCCTTTTCTCGATTGTCCAGAATGCGAGGATCGTTCCTATTAGAAGAACATGCCCGAGGGACTCGGGCGCGGGATGCGAGTTCTGATATGCAAACGGCATTATGAGTGCAAGGAAAGCCGCCGAAAGTATCGCTGCCCGTGTTCCCAGAAAGCGCTCCGCTATCAGAAATATGAATATTATAGAGATAAAAGAGGAAAAGACCAGTGCCCACATGGAGTAATGCACGGAAATACCTGATACGGAGGAGAAAGCGGCGGTGAATGCGAAATAACCCTGAAAATAGGGATATCCCTGCGTCCAGCCGCTGTAATCCGAAAGAATCAACCCCCTGCTCACGATGTTCTTTGTCATGGCTATGTACTCTCCTTCATCTATTCCCCAGAAAACATGGCGCTGGAACGGGACATAGATGAGCGTGAGGTATGCCAGAATCGTGGCGATAAGTGCTGCGGTGCTCGTTCTCTTCACGGGGGCATATAACTCTCGAACTAATTAAATTTTGTATTCTGCGGCGGCAAAAACTACAAATACCGGTGGGTTGGTGAAGTCGTGGATGGGTAGTGCGTAAGTCCTTCCCGCATGCACGTACAAAAGGACCGTGCCCCAAAACAAAATCTCGGGAGGCGGCACGTCAGGCTCTTCCGCCTGCCCATCCATCCCTATCCGGAGTATAACATGTCAGACTATGTGCCTATAATCTCCAGCGTTCTCGCACCTGTGCTTCTCATATCGGGAGCAGGACTACTGGCGCTCTCCATCCAGACCAGATACGGAAGGGTCATAGACCGAATAAGGGAGTTCGGGTTCGAGATGAGGCAGGGACATCCCGAATGCTGCAGTGAAGAGACGAGGAACAGGAGAAAGAAAAGCGTTGTCACTCAGACGGAAATACTTCTTAAAAGGGGACGGTATCTCAGAAACTCGCTTTTCTCGCTGTATCTCGCCGTTCTTTTCGCATCGCTCACCTCATTCCTGATACTTTTGTCCTTCATGATAGAGACGAAGGGGCTGGAGATCGTTCTTTTATCCGTGGGCATGCTCTTTCTCGTGCTCGGAATGGCCTCTGCGATACAGGATGTTGCGCTCTCATATAAGGCCGTTGAACTGGAGATAGAACTGGAAAAACTCCTTTAATTTCGTATTATTATACTTATTATGTCGCCGTCCTCAAGGACATGACTGAGGCCGACCTGCTGCCCGTCGAACTTTGCGCTCTTACCCCATACCTTCGCATATCTGAATCTTTCGACGAAATCCCGATGTATCGAGTTGCAGACCATCTCCACTGTTGAGCCGCGCTTTACCACAAGCGGTTCTTCAAGGTCCGCCTTTCCCCCTTTGGGTTTCAGATATATGTTCATCAGGTCGAGGTTCTCATATATCGCTTCCTTCAATTCATCCATTCCGGTTCCTTTCTCGGCTGAAATGGGTATCACATTCCACCTGCCGAACCTCTGCCTCAATTTCTCGACATATTCGGGAGTTACAAGGTCTATTTTATTCAGAAGTACCAGCGCCCGGGTGTATACCCTGTTTCCGGCAAGATAATCTATCAGGTCGTCTTCCGTGATGTCCTCCCTTATTACGAGAGTTCCATTGACTATACCATACTCCTTGAGTATGTCTTCCGCAAGGCTCACATCCATCTTCGTGAGTTCCACCGTGGTATTTATCAAAAGCCCGCCTCTCTCCGCTTTTACAAGGTGTATGTCGGCAGGCCTCTTGTTCAATCGTATCGCGGCGCTCTCCAGTTCATCCACGAGGACGTTCACGTTGGTTTCGAAGACATCGATGATCAACAGTATCAGATCCACGCTTCTGGCCACGGATATGACCTCCCTTCCCCTTCCCTTGCCCCGTGCCGCACCCCTGATTATTCCGGGCATATCCAGAATCTGAATCTTGGCGCTCCGATATTCCATCACTCCGGGAACTATGTCAAGGGTTGTGAAGTGATATGCTCCGACCTCGGACTCGGCATTCGTAAGAAGGTTGAGCAGGGTGCTCTTTCCGACGCTTGGAAAACCGACCAGCCCGACGGTGGCATTGCCTGACTTTTTGACGGCATATCCTTTACCTCCGCCCTGAGAAGCCTTTCTCTTCTCCACCTGCTCCTTCAGAAAGGCTATTCGGGCCTTCAATCTGCCTATATGGTGTTGGGTCGCCTTGTTGTACTCGGTCTTGGATATCTCGTCTTCGAGCTCCTTGATTCGCTCCTCTATGGTGGCCATTCGCCTACCTATGAAAAGCTTTATTTAAAGGTTTGAGGATGAGAGAGCGCAAAGGATATATGCAGGTTCGATTTACGCCTGCTTACTCGCATTCCGGACATATTGGGCCAGTAGCTCAGCTAGGTGGAGCGGCGGACTCTTAATCCGTTGGCCGGGGGTTCGAATCCCTCCTGGCCCGCTAATCCATTACCGAATCCTTGTGGGTTCGAACAAAGCCTTTCTATCAGTACGCAGGGGTAGCCAAGCCAGGTCAACGGCGCCAGATTGAGGGTCTGGTCCTCAGTGGTCCCAGGGTTCGAATCCCTGCCCCTGCACTTACTCACTACGTTCGCTCGTTCGGGCCATATGGACTTTTCACTATGTAAAAAGTCCCAGTCGCGGAGGCGTTACCTCGCTCCTCCCTGCACTCTTACTTCATCCGCACGCATTCGGAAGAGGAGAGATAGAATGAGAATAAGATATGCTCTAAAGAACTTTGCAGCGGTGCTGCTGATGCAGTGGCTTGTGCTAGCGGCAGGCGTATTTGCTATCTTTACATCCGAGGGAGGATTGGAAGGATTTCTCTGGCTCATTCCGATAGCTGTCATAATCCCTCCTCTTTTCACCATATATCTCTATCGGATATGGTTCGTGGATATCGAAGAAAACGGATGCATGAAATTCACTGGACCTTTGAAAAGGAAAAGAGAGGTTCTGTGCCCCGAAGACATCGCCGAGGTGGAGATTTCAGGATATGACGGCTCGTACTATGTAAAGACGATAAAAGACCGCGATTCCAACCTGTATCCATTCCATAGGATTCTTGACAGAAAGGACTGCATGAAGATATGGGATGAGATTTCAAAAGAGATGGCCGATGGAGAGGATAAGATAAAGATAAGAGAGGCATGAGAATCTACCAAACGCATTTATATCTCTCTCCGATGACCCATTATGTTCGAGCGGCCCAGAGGAACCCGTGATTTCGGACCGAAGGAGATGGCAGAGCGCAGGAAACTGGAGAGAGTTCTCAGAAGGACATTCGAGAGCTACGGCTACCATGAGGTCATGACACCCACATTTGAACACGCGGAACTCTTTGTGGAGCGCTCCGGACACGGTATTCTCGAGGAGATGTATGTCTTCAAGGACAAAGGGGGAAGGGAACTTGCACTCAGGCCGGAACTGACCGCGCCGGTCATGAGATTCTACACTCAGGACATGCAGCGCCTTCCGAAGCCTCTGAAACTATACTACTTTGGTCCGGCATTCAGGTATGAAAGGCCGCAGAAAGGCAGATACAGGGAGTTCTGGCAGATGGGTCTCGAACTGATAGGCGCCGATACTCCGGAAGCCACGGCGGAGATGATATCCGTCGCATACCATTCCATGAAGAACAGCGGATTGAAGAACTTCAGGCTCAGAATAGGTGACGTTAAGATACTCAAGCATTTCCTAGACGGCATCGGAAAGAACGACAGGGATACCATGAGGGCCATAGACAAGAGGGATGAGGGGCTTCCCGAAGAGATAATGGGATTCATAAGCATCGAAGACCCTGAAGAACTTGAAAGATACGGCCCGAAGGAAGAGGTCGAACATTACAAAAAGGTGCTTGAACTCCTTTCCTCCGCGGATGTCGAATATGTCCCGGACCTCGGGATAGCCCGCGGACTGGATTACTACACAGGCGTGGTCTTTGAGATAGAGGCTCCCGAACTCGGTGCCGAGAAACAGATATGCGGCGGCGGAGAATACAGGCTTGCGGAACTCTTCGGCGCTCGGCCCGTGGCGACCTCCGGTTTTGCCATAGGGTTCGATAGAACGCTGCTTGCTCTGAAAAAAGAGGGTTTTGAGGCCGAGCCCTCAGGTCCAGATGTGTATGTCATAGGTACCGAAGGAACTGTGAAGAACGCGTTTTCCCTCGCCGAAAAGCTAAGGCAGGCGGGATATGTCGTGGAGATTGAACTCACCGGAAAGAGCATCGGAAAGGCTCTCAAAAAGGCTGCGTCCTTGGGCTCGCGTATTGCGCTCATACTCGGGGAAGACGAGCTTATGTCCGGAAAATACACTGTGAAGGAGCTCTCATCCGGGGAACAGAAAAAACTGGATTTGGATGGAATGATAGGATTCTTAGGCCCTGCCAGCCATGAATGCGATTAATCCGACAAGCATAGCGAGTTTTGCCATCTTCTGCGATTTCTTCGGATTTGTGAGTGCGAGATACGCCGTGTAGAAGAAAAGTATGTCCGCAATACTGACGATTATGAGATATATTATGTTGAAACCCCTGCCATACGGTATCGCGCTCAGGGAAACGGCTGCCATGAAGAAGCCCGCTGCGACAAGCGCCGACAGCTCCTTTCCGATGGCTTTCGGGAGCGTCCTCCTGTCCCTGTCGCCTTCCATGTCCTCTATATCCTTGACTATCTCGCGCCCCATGTTGGAGAGCATCGCCATTACGGAGAATATGAGCGCCTTTTCCGGGTTTCCCACGGATGCGGCACCGAAGAGGAACAGGAGCCCGACAAGTACGGCTATCTCCGTATTTCCCGGTAGGCCCGCACGCTTGAACCTCATCTCGTAGGATATCATCAGGACTTCGGCAAGTACTATTACTCCAAAAGAAACAGGGTTTATGAATATCCCGATAACGACAGGGAGGGCGAGAGATATGACAGCGATGTTCAGAGCTGTGTGTGCCTTCATCTGTCCTGAGGGTATCGGGCGCTCCGGATGGTTCTCCTTGTCGATCTCCCGGTCGATATAGTCATTCAATGCGTTTCCTCCGCCTGTAAAGAAAAAGACCGCAAGAAATGCGAGAATGACCTGCTGCCACATACCTGACATATCTGTTCCTGCAGCTATGAAAGCCCCCGCTATCACCGCAATTCCTGCCATGAAATTGTTTATCGGGCGATATAGTCTGAGGAGGGCGTTCACATGCCTGCATACATGAGGATTATTTAATATTCTCCCATTTTCCGACATTTGTACCACAAATTTATTAAATGACATCCTTATGTGAGAAAATATGTCATTGGAAGAGGGTGCGAAAAACGCTGTCGCAGTATGCATGGGTGTGCGATTGGGTGAGAGAGTTCTTGTTCTGTCCGACGGCTGGAAGCCCTCCATATCAAAGGCTCTTTTCGGTGCTGCCGAGGCCTTGGGTGCGGAGGCGATGCTGATGCAGTTCCTTCCTGTTCCCATCGAGAGGGACCTTCCGCCTCCGGTTGCAAAGGCGATGCTTGCCAGTGATGTGGTCCTTGCCCCTACGGGAAACTCGATTAGCCATACAAAAGCGAGACTTGTAGCCACAAAAGCCGGAGTACGGATAGCCTCCATGCCGGGAATCAGCCTCAGAGAGATGAACGGGCCGATGACAGCGGATTTCGAAGAAATGGCCGCTAACATGCGAAGGATATATGAGGCCGTGCGCAGAAAGAAGAAAGTGAGTATCAGCTCGCCATCGGGTACCGAGATAAATCTTATCGTGGACAGTAGGATGTGGATAACGGAGGACCACGGACTTGCCAGAGAAAAGGGGGCCTTCACAAACCTTCCTGCGGGAAATCTCTTCGCACCGGTCATAGAAAAGAAAACAGAGGGAACGATAGTTGTGGACGGCACGATAGACAATACAAAGGTTTCCTCTAAAATCAGACTCACTGTCAAAAAAGGAATGATAAAAGAGTGCGAAGATGGAAAAGATGCCGAATACCTGAGAGAGAACTTTGAGAAAGGTGGGAACAAATCCAGATATATAGGCGGCTTCGGAATAGGTATGAACCCGCATGCAAAAGTGGTCGGACACCCCCTTCAGGATGAAATTGCGCTCGGAACGGCACATTTCTATATCGGAGAGAACTACTCCTTCGGAGGAAGGATACGCGGTGGTCCGAGAATAAGTGCTGTCATAAAGAAGGCTACTGTCAAGATAGGTGAGATAACAATAATAGAAAAAGGGGAATTGATTTTCTAATTGGTTTTATTTATTTCTTTTTCCACCATCCGGGCGGAAGTTCCGCACCGCAGGCATAACATATCGTGGCATCTTTGCTGAGCATTGTTCCGCAATACGGGCATGGAGATTCTCCTTCTTCGGATTCTTCCTCCGCTGCACCGCCACCTGATGCCCAGCCTTCGGGGAGTTCCGCACCGCAGGCATAGCACACGGTTGCATCACTGCTGAGAGTTGTACCGCAGAACGGGCATGGAGCTTCTCCGGCGGGTTCGGCTGCCTTTTCTTCCTTCTTTTCTCCGCCGCCCGATGCCCAGCCTTCGGGGAGTTCCGCACCGCAGGCATAGCACACGGTTGCATCAC
>CAYYXK010000039.1:10762-14052 GCA_964475625.1 uncultured Thermoplasmata archaeon
GAACGGGCATGGAGCTTCTCCGGCGGGTTCGGCTGCCTTTTCTTCCTTCTTTTCTTCTTTTTTCTCCTCTTTCACAGGTGCGGGCTCCGCAGGTTCGGCAGGTTTCTCCTTCTTTTCTTCTTTCTTTGAATCTTCCTCTTCCTTTTTGGCCTCTGGTTTCTTGAGTTCTTCCTTCTTTTCTTCCTTGGGTATTTCGACCTTCTCGACCTTGGAATCCCCGACCTCAACCTTCGGAACTTCTACCTTCTCACCGGACTTGACTTCCGCCTTCTCCGGAACCTTTGGTACACTGACATCAATCTTTGCGGAACCGCCTTCGGCCATTGCCTTCTCCCGCTCAACAAGTGCTTTTCTCTGTGCGGTTATCTCTTCCCTCTCTTTCAGAAGTTCTTCCTGCTTTTTCTCAAGTTCCTTTTCCTTATCCAGAAGGCTCTTTTCTCTCTCTGAGATCTGCCCCAGAAGGCTCTTCAGGTCCTGCTCATATTTGGCAGCGCTCTCCTCTGCGGAGATTATCTTCTTCTCGCGCTCCACAATGGCCTTTTCCCTTGCATTCAGGGACTCTTCGGCACTGACGAGCTCTGCCTCTCTGGATGAGAACTTATCTATGCTGGCTTTGAGGCTGTCCTCAAGCTTGGCTATGTTTTGCTTGGAGGCGTTTATCTCTTGCATAGCCCTATCCAGCTCTTGTCTCTCCTTGTCAAGAGCGGCTCTTGTCTCGGCCAGAACTTTCTCCTTTTCCTCCAGTTTCTTCTGTATCTCCTCTATCTTGGCGGCTTTCTCCGAAAGCTCCTTTTCACGAGAGGCAATGCTCTCTTTTTCCTTTGCGAGAGTTTCCTCAATCTCCTTGAGCTTTGCCTCTCTCTCTTTCAGTCTGGCCTTCTCCTCTTTCATCGTCGAGATTTGCTTTTGCAGGACATCGAAAATTGCTTCATCTTCCAATGGGATTCCCCCTTTGTCAGCCGTAATATAACAGGCATATTTAAGGTTTTTTTGGAAGGACTCACATATGATAACGAAAAGAAGCGAAAGAAATAACTATATCCTGTTATTGGAGAACGATACCATGACCGACTTCTTCACCATGGACGACTTCGACTTCGCAGGAAAGAAGGTGCTTCTGAGGGTCGATATAAATGCACCCATAGACCCCTCCACCGGACATATACTGGATGACACCAGAATGAGAAGGATACTTCCGACACTGGCGGAACTCGAGGATTCGGCCGTTGCGATACTGGCTCATCAGAGCAGGCCCGGAAAAAAGGATTTCACGGACATGGGCAAACATGCGGAGAGGCTCTCTCATCTGACCGGTCGGGAGGTGGAATATATCGACGACCTTTTTGGCTCCAGAGCGATGAGCGCGATAGAGGGTATGGAACCTGGCGACATCATTCTTCTTGAAAACACCAGATTCTACTCGGAAGAGGTTTCATTAAAAGGAAAGCCCGCGGATGTGCAGGAAAGCACGCATATCGTAAGCAATCTTCACCCGCTTTTCGATTATTACATAAATGATGCCTTTGCGGCGGCACATAGGGCTCAGCCCACTCTCATCGGATTTGCAAAGAAGATCCCTTCCGTGGCAGGCAGGCTCATGGAAAAAGAACTCGTCGGTCTGGGGAAGGCTTTGCACGGTAAAAGGCCGATCATAGCGGTTCTGGGCGGAGCAAAGTTCGACGACTCCATAGATATTGCGGCCAACATGCTGGAGAACAATATCGCCGACCGGGTGCTCACATCTGGTGCGGTGGCCAACCTCTTCATACTCGCCTCCGGAAGAAGGCTCGGAAAACCCAGTGAGGACTTCCTGAATGAGAACGGGAACAGTGATGCCCTCCTGAAAAAAGCCGAAGAGCTCATCGAAAAATACCCTGAGAAACTCGTTCTGCCCCATGACCTTGCCGTGGATTACAGGGGTAAAAGAGAGGACATAGGGCTGGATGAACTTCCGCTGGACTACCCCATACTCGACATAGGTTTTCAGACGATAGCGTCATATGTCTGGGAGATAAGAGATGCCGGTACGGTCATACTCAACGGCCCTGCGGGGGTGTTCGAGAGAGAGGAGTTCGCACTTGGAACGCGCGAAATATTCATGGCTGTTGCGAATTCGAAAGGATATGGTGTGATAGGCGGCGGACACAGCACCGCAATGGTATCCCAACTTGGAATAGAAAGAAAAATAGACCATATAAGCACAGGCGGGGGGGCCGCAATAAATTTCCTTGCGGGAAGGAAGATGCCCGCAGTGGAAGCTCTCCGCCAATCAAAAGAACATTTCAGAAAAGGATAAATAAGAGGCTCCGATGGAGTGAGGAAATCGGCAGGTCGTTGAAAAACCCTTTAAACCAGAACGCCACTGTAGCTTAGCCCGGTAGAGCGGCTGACTTGTAATCAGCAGGTCGGGAGTTCGAATCTCCCCAGTGGCTTTTCAACATAAGCGGAGCGCCATTGGTCTTTCCGGGCCGCGCTTTGCCCGAAAGGGTAAAGGGTGGGTTCGGTAATCCCCCCAGTGGCTTTCCAACTACGGTTACATATGTAATGGGCCTGTGGTCTAGTGGTTATGACGTCCGCCTCACACGCGGGAGGTCCCCGGTTCAAATCCGGGCAGGCCCATCACCCACTTTGAACCGTGGGCATGGCCGGATTGTTCAAACGAGAAAAAAACCAAAGGTTTTTTGCGAGCAGGACTTCACGCAGTGAAGTCCGTGTCCGGGCAGGCCCATGTTATCTTTTTTGGTCTAGTGGTTACGCCGCCTTTTCTGTCGAAAAGGCTTGTGCTCACGAAACGATGTTTCGTTCGCATGACGTCCGCCTCACACGCGGGAGGTCCCTCATTCAAACGAGAAAAGCACATCATGCCTTGCCAGTACGGCCCACTTCCTTATTCTATCTTTCATAATGACCTCTAATAGAATTAACTGAAAGAAAATGAAAAATAAAGGAGTTGAGTGTACGAGAGATGTCTTCCCGTTCTTACTTGCTTATGGATCCCGTGGGGCAGCTACTTATGGCGTCGTCCACACATGCGGCACCTTCGTCTGCGCCGTCCTTGATATGGGCTTTCATATCCGCTCCCACCTCGAATACATCGGGGCAGAGCGACTGGCATACGCCGCATCCTATGCAGCTGTCCTCATTTATTTTCAGTGGCATTTTTTGGCCTCCTTTTGGTTCTGATGCCGAAAAGAAGTGGGTGTATATCTATTTTACTCCAAATCATGACGAAAAATAAAATGAAGAACCCAACCGCAGCAAGCTGCGGGGTATCTTCATTGGAAGTCTGA
>CAYYXK010000040.1:0-13615 GCA_964475625.1 uncultured Thermoplasmata archaeon
AGACTTCCAATGAAGATACCCCGCAGCTTGCTGCGGTTGGGTTCTTCATTTTTAATCGTTAGGGCTGGAGAGGTTGCTTCCGTATTTCCTTTACAGAATTCATTGAGTATCCAGCTCCTTATCTCATCTCTCACTTTCCTGAACTCTTTCATTCGCTCATCATCACTTCCTATGAACCCCGAAGGGTCACGAAATCCCTTATGTATCACTCGTTTTCCGGGAAAGAAAGGACATGCCTCTTTCGCATTATCACACACCGTTATTACCACATCGAAAGTCCTGTCTCTGAATTCCTCTATGCTCTTGGACCTGTGTCCTTCCATAGATATTCCGATTTCCTCCATAACCGCGATAGCATAGGGGTTCACCTGTGTTGCAAGGGTTCCGGCGCTCTCCGCCCTGTATCTGTCACTGCATAGGTGGTTCACGAATGCCTCGGCCATCTGGGAGCGTGCCGAATTATGGGTGCATATGAAAAGCACGGACTTCATTCGAACACCACCTCCAAGCTTTCTCTTTCGGGTTTGCACTGCGGCAAATCGAGATGACATTCTCCGAAGATATGACACGTTCTTTTCGATATGGAGACGAGCATCAGCATTACGGGCACCTCTATCAGAACCCCATCAGGGTTGCAAGATGCATCTCTACGAGTTTTCTCAATATGGCCTCGGCATCTTCCTTTTTTTCCGTTGTGGTCGTAATCCGAATGAACTTCTTCATCGACGATGCTGTCTGTTGGATATATATAAAGAAAGATGGTCATTTTTGTGTATTAAAATGCCATTTTTAACCCGAAGTAGATGTGGAGTTTCCGTGACCGCATATAACCGGGTTTTAGAAATACTTAAATAGGTTATACTTGTCGAAAAGGCGGTGATAATATGACAAAGATATCAGGAATTATAATGTCCTTTGCGGTGCTCTTCATTGCGAGCAGTATCCTGCTGGCATCGGTTCCCGTGCAGGCCGAGGAAGACACGCTTGTGATATATGCATACGATAGCTTCGCCTCATGGGGGTTGAAGAACGCAACGATACCGCAGTTCGAGCAGAGATACAATGTTCATGTCGAGGTCCGTACCTATGGGGATGCCGGGCAGGTTCTCGGAAAGGCCATCATGGAGAAAAGCAATCCTCAGGCGGATGTGATAATAGGCGTGGACAATTCTCTGCTCCAGAAAGCGCTGGACAACGATGTCTTCGAACCCTACACCCCTGAGAACCTGAGTTCCATACCCGAAGAATTCGACTTTGACCCGAGCCATCATGTCGTTCCCTTCGATTACGGATATGTGGCCCTTGTCTACAACAAATCTCAGGTTCAGAACCCGCCGCAGACATTCGACGACCTGATAAAGCCCGAATGGAAGGATAAGATAATACTTGAGGACCCGCGGACATCCAGCACCGGAATGGTATTCCTTCTCTGGAGCATAGCCGCAAACGGGAATGAGTTCGATGCGGATTACTGGTCGAAACTCTCCGACAATGCTCTGACGATAACATCCGGCTGGGACAGCGCATATGAGATGTTCACCTCCGGAGAGGCTCCGATAGTCGTGAGTTATGCCACGGACCCGGCCTATTGGGTCGAGTACTACAATGATACCGGCTACGGTGCATCATTCCTCAAGGTGGATGGGAAATATTCCGGATATCTTCAGATAGAGGGCATAGGTCTCGTGAAGAACGCAAAGCATCCCGACCTTGGAAAGAAATTCATAGAATTCGCATTGTCCGCCGATTTCCAGAAGGAGATACCTCTTACGAACTGGATGTTCCCGGTAAATCCGGAGGCCCCGCTTCCGCACTCCTTCGAATATGCCGTCAAACCGGAGAAGAACCTGACCATACCTCCGGACCTACTGGCCGAAAAACATGACGAATGGATTCAGGACTGGGAGAGCGCCGTGAGCTCCGATTCTTCCTCGTACGGCACTCCCTACCCCTCGGCAGCATGGTCCGTTCTGGCAATCCTCTCTGCGCTCCTGATAACAGCGGGGATTCGGCGGAAATGAGAAGGAATTACCTTTTTTTAATCCCTTTATCCTTCCTTCTGGCCTTCTTTGCATACCCTGTCTTCTCCCTGCTCTATCTCGGTCTTTGGGATGGCGGGCCGAACCCGGAATTCATGAAAGAGGCATTCTCACGGTACGGAGGTGTGATATCATTTACCGTATATCAGGCGATTCTGAGCTCTCTTCTCACCCTTATCATAGGCCTTCCCGGTGCATATATCATTGGAAACTACGATTTCAGGGGAAAATCCGCTATAAAGGCCGTCAGCACCGTTCCCTTCATACTGCCCTCCATAATAGTGGTTCTGGGATTTCTCGCATTGTTCGGAAACAACGGTATCCTGAACCATGTGCTTGAGCCTTTCGGAATACGCATAAGAATACTCTACAGTCTCAGTGCCATACTTCTTGCCCATGCGTTCTACAATTTTCCGGTGGTCATGCGCATGGTCGGCTCGGCGTGGGAGAATCTGGATTCGTCCTATGAGGATGCGGCGGCATCACTAGGTGCGGGTCCGATCAAAAGATTCGTAAAGATCGTGGCCCCTCTTCTCGCACCATCCATAATATCCTCATTCACCCTTGTCTTCGCATACTCATTCATGTCATTTGCGATAGTGCTCATACTGGGGGGTGCCGCATATACCACCATCGAAGTGGAGATATATGTTCTGGCCACCGTACTGATACGACCCCACATGGCGAGCGCTCTCGCCCTTGTTCAGATAGGAATATCTCTCATCTTCATCTGGATTTACACACATTTCGGAAGGACCGGCGCATCCGGGCACCGGATCATGCGAAAAATACGCGGTCTAGCTTCCATCCTTGCTGCGGCATATTCATTTCTCATCGCATTCCTGATATTCGCACCGATACTCTCCGTTGCTTACTATTCTTTCGTCAGCGAATGGGGCGGCGACCTGACCTTTCACTGGTATTCCCTCCTTTTCTCCGAAGACGCTTCGTCCGTCATCGGTATAAGCCCTGCCGCAGCCATAGGAAATTCCCTCTTCTTTGCGGTGCTTACCATCATGATGACCGTTCCCATGGCCGTTATTTCGTCACTGTGGGCAAAAAGGCACGGTAAATGGGTTCCGGCATTGATGCTTCCCGTGGCGGTATCGTCGGTGACCCTTGCATGGGCATATATCGGAGCATTTCTGGGTTTTTCGATATACGGCTCGTGGATTCTGATAGTCATGGCCCACTCGGTGATCGCTTTTCCTCTCGTGTTCCGCTCGGTCTACAACTCCACGTCATCCGCCGATGAACGGTTGAAAGATGCGGCCAGAAGTCTCGGAGCCTCCCCGCTTATGGCGTTCAGACATGCCGAATTGCCGCAGCTTATGCCGGGCATTATCGTGGGTGCGACCTTTGCCTTCGCCATATCCATCGGGGAATTCGGTGCGACGCTTCTTCTTTACAGGCCGGAATATACCACGATACCCATTGCCATCTACAAGATACTCGGAACCAGAGCCTTCGGGAGCGCTGCGGCCATGTCCGTCATACTGATAATAATGGCTACCGCATCCTTTTTATTGATAGACCGGATAGGAGCGAAACAGAAAAGGAGTGCCTTCTGATGGAGATAAAGCTGGAAAAGATAAGAAAGAGATTCGATGATTCCGAAGCTTTGAGGTCCGTAAGTTTGAGAGCGCCCGATGGAAAGATGACTGCGCTTTTAGGGCCCAGCGGCTGCGGGAAAACAACACTTTTGAGGATAATCTCCGGCCTTCTCCGTCCGGATTCCGGAAACATATTTTTCGATGGAAAGGATGTCACAGAAGTTCCCCCTGAAAAAAGGAATGTCGGAATGGTATTTCAGAACTATGCGCTCTTCCCCCATATGACCGTTGCGCAGAACATAGGGTTTGGGATGCTCATGCGTAAAAGGCAAAAAAAAGAGATCGAGATGAGAGTGAAAGAGGTCATGGAACTCGTGGGTCTGAAGGGATATGAAAAGAGAAAGCCTTCCGAACTGTCCGGAGGAGAACAGCAGAGGGTTGCGCTTGCCCGCGCCATAGCGCCCGAACCGGACATACTCCTTCTGGATGAACCGCTTTCCGCACTTGACGCGAAACTGAGGATATCTCTCCGCTCCGAGATAAAGAGGATACAGAAAGAACTGGGGATAACCGCAATATATGTGACACATGACCGGGAAGAGGCCATGGCGGTAAGCGACAGGATAGCGGTCATGAACAGGGGGAGAATAGAACAGATAGGGAATCCGATGGAGGTATACAGAGACCCGAAAAACGATTTTGTGGCCTCTTTTCTGGGAGACGCGAATCTGATACCATCCGTCGGCGTGGGCGGACTTGCAAAGAGTCCTTTCGGGGATGTTCCCGCATCTTTCGATGGTAATGGCTGTATATTCTTCAGGCCGGGAAACTGCAGGATATCCGACAAAGGCACGGAATCGGTGATAATTTCCTCGGAACCCGTGGGGGATGTGCTTAGAATCACTGTTGGGCTGGGAAACGAAAAAATCGTGCTACTGGAAAAGATGTCTCTCTTCGAAAGTGCGGCGATAAAACCGGGAAAAAAGGTAAGAATATATGTCGACAGGAAGTACATGAGATTCATTCGATGCACAGGTCGTGCCACCAAAACTTTTTAAACCATCGGTGATTGAAGAACATGCTTGAGACGGAGGAAAACACATGATCGAGGCGACCCTCAGCGTTAGACTTGGAGAAAGCTGGATAAAGGACATTTTGCTCAAGCACGAGGTTACCATAAAATTTCTGGGATGGATGCCAGACACGGATAAACCCGGTGGAAAGAGTCTTATAGAGATAAAAGGGAATGAAAAGGACCTCGGGAGCGTTTCCAACACACTCAACGACAACCGGTTCATCTGCAAGATAGAGATGTCCAAAGTGGGAAGGGAAAGCCTTCTGGGGGAGGTCAAGGTCAATCAGTGCTCCATATGCAAAGCGATAGTGGGAAGCGACTGTTTTCTGACATACGGGACCACGACAGGGGACGGTTCCCTTCTTTTGACGGTGGTGAGCGCGGATAGAAAGAATATCCGAGAATTTATAGACAAGCTTGAAAACGATGACTGTGAGGTCAGCGTGATATCGATACGAGACCCTGAGAAAGAGGACATACTTACGGAAAGACAGGAGGTCATACTGCGCTCCGCATATGAATTGGGTTATTTCGAGTACCCAAAGAAGATAAGCATAAAGGAGCTGTCCGAACACATGAATCTTTCGATATCGACATTGTCGGAAACCCTGAGAAAGAGCGAAAAAAAGGTTTTGGAATACTATCTATCCGGAAAATAGGCGTATCAGTTCCACATCCGGAACCTTCAATTTTCCATTCTTCTTTTCAACATCTATTATTGCGGCGTTTCCATTCCTAGCAGGGCCTGCATTTACGAATACCGTACCGTTGTGCATCTCTACGCCCGGACTCTCGTGTATGTGGCCGAACACATGAAGTGGCGGTCTTTGTTCTTCTGCGACCTTTCTTATGCTTTCACTTCCTCCTCTGTGCCCGAATGCGGTCTTGTCCAGTATTCCCATGGGTGGGGTATGTGTGACCATCACATCGCAGTCCTTCATTATCGAATCCAGAATCAGGTATATGTTCTCCTCGCCATATGTGAACAATGTCGAGAAAGACGTGAGATTGGATGCCCCCAGACCTGCGAAGCAAATTCCTCTGTACTCCACCCTCTTTCCATGCACATCCATGATCTTTTCATGTGAAGGGAGTATGTCGGGCGGGTCACAGTTACCGGGAACGGCAACCGTTCTGACCGGAAACATGGAAAATATGCGTTCCGCCTCATCCGCTCTTCCGAAATGCGTTATGTCCCCGGCCACGAGCATTATGTCCACTCCTCGCTCTTTCGCCTCTTTTCCGGCCGATTCCGCCGCTTTCATAGAGCCGTGTATGTCCGATATGAGCATGAACCTCAAGGAAACACCTCAGAAGAACTGGTCCAGTGTTTTGGTCTTTATCTTTTCGTTGTCGAAAAGAGATTCCATGTTCTTTATCAATACATCTATCCTTTGAGCCATGTATGGTGAAACATGATAATCTCTTGCCAGAGTCCTTGTTTTCTCGGCATACTTCATAACGCTCTTCCTGTGCACGGTCATAGTAAGCGTATTGCCGCACTCACATCTGCCGGACAAAGGGGGTCTCCTGTATTTCTTACCGCACTTGGTGCACCTGAAACCCTGTGTGGCGAATGCTCTCATGTTCCCTATCATATCGGGAAGAAAATGCGTTGATATTATGCGCTCCGCCACATAGCTTTCATCGACCGAATCCAGCATCCGTGCGAGCTTCATCTGGGCATTCAGTTTATCGTCCATGTCTCCTATTCTCGTGTAGTTGGAAACCACCGGACCGACAGAGATATCCCTCGTATCGTGTGTGAAATAAAGGCCTTCGTACTGGCCCGGAGTGCCAATCCGGTCCTTGACGATGTCCATCATATCCAGAACATCCTTGGGGTCCTTGTATGAAAGAGTAGACCGGTAAAACTCAAGCGGGTAGCGCTTCATAAGGTCCACATTGTGTGCTTCCTTGTCTATCTCATCGGGAATTATCTTGGTCGTAAGGACCAGCGGCGCATCCATGAGACCTCCTCTGCTGGAAGGAAGGAACTTCCTTGAAAAATTTATCAAACCATCCAGAAGAAGCATTATCGAGTCCTCATCGCCGTCGCAGTTCCTCCTCTTGGCTGTGTGGAAATAGGGGTGCGCGAGGCCCATGTTCGTATCCGTGTATCCGATTATACGGGCCAGAACCCCTCCCGATGTGTGCGGAGCAAGCCCGACCACGAGGTGCCCTATAAGGTCATATTCGCTTTCAGCATTATAGAACCTTTCGAGCCCGTAAAACTCCTCAAGTTCATCGTCTATGAATTTTGCGACCTTTACCATGTATTTTCCAGCGCTCTTCGAGGGTATTATGTCCTGAGGCAGTATCTCGACTATCTGTTCCTCGCTTTCCAGAGCTTTTCCTTCCCAATCATGAGTGTATCCCAACTCCCTTGCCTTTTCAACACTTAAACCGATCTCTCTGGGGCGGAAATGGGTCAAAGGAACATCGGTCATATCGAACCTGCATGTACCGTCCTTGAAGACGAACACATCGTTCTTTGCCCTCAATATTCCCTTTTCAAGAGGTTCCGGCATCTTTTCCCCGGACATCATCCCCTTTACCGCCTTTATCTTGTCCGGCATCCTTTCTCCAAGGTTCTCGAGAGCGGCCTCAACGAGAGATGGCAGTTCTATCTCAATGATCTCCGTTCTTCGTTGAAACTCCGTGGGTGCCCCGCATTTCGGACAATACGGCCTCGGAAATTTCAATACCGTTCCGCATTTCGGGTTCGTACACTTCCGCACACCGAGTTCGACCTTCACAGCATCCTCTTCATGGTCGGATATCCTTCCGAATGACTGCTGCGATGCCTGTTTTTTCTTCTTCATGGCCTCACTCATCAGTCTCTGAGGACCTCCTGCATTGCCTATCGGAAATAGAGAGTGTACCGGCGGGTCCATCTTTCGTTCCTTTGCCTTCTCGGGCCTGCCCATCCTTGAACCTATCCTTGTAGGGGCTCTCTCCATTATCTTGACTCCGGAAAGTTCCGAGACGGCATCCACTGTCCTTTCCGTTTCCGGAACCTCTCCTTCTTTCGGATTGAGTGTGAGATACAGTGCTTTTCCCTTTTCTATGATGAATTTTCCATTGCGCACGAGGTGGTGGGCTCCGAGCCTTATCAAAATCTCCTTTATCCCGTCATCCGCAGGAACCGTCAGTTTTTCTCCATCTATTTCTCCACCAGCCATATGCTCTCTCAGCCTGATGATCTCTTCCCCGTTTATGTCGTGCCAGAAGAAGTTGAAATTCGGGTGCAGAGGAACTCCTGTTTCCTTGGAGAATTCGAATGCCGTTTCCGAGTCCCATTCCATATGCCCTTCCGGGATCGACCCTATTCTCTCCTCCGCTTCCAGCTCCCACCACTCGATGCTGAACGATGCGGGCATAAGGGGATGGTTGTTCTCAAGGAACTCCCCGTATGCCACCAGTATCTCGCCGACATCCGGTATCCTCTTTATGCTCGGTCTCAGCCTTTTTGCCTCTTCAACTGTATTGACCGGGACGAAATCTCCGTTCACCAGAAGCACGCTGGGTCCTTCTATGGTGTCGCATGGTGTTACCACGCCCGCCTTACCGGGTCTCTCTATCTTTATCTGTGTTCCCAGAGCAGGAAATTCATCCAGAATGTACATGGACGCAGGATGTATCGCCGTTGCCGCGACCCCTGTGGTCCTCGCCCTTCCGTATCTCAATCTGAATCCGCCTACCGCGCTCGGACCCGAAAAGACCGGCCTTCCTGCCAGGACATCCTTTATGAACTTCAGATTCGGCCCTATCTTGGTGTCGCCTTTCTTCTTACCTTTTCCGAAACGCTCCACATATTCTCCTATGAACTCCCAGCCTTCGAGTTTGAGCGCATCCACATGCTTCTTGAGTTTGCTTGCTTTAAGGCACATTCCTTCGGCTATTACGAGACATGCGCCTCCTCTTACCCTGTTGGTCTCGACTCTGGAAAGGTCCCTGTGTCCGGAGACCTCCGCTTTTTCGGTACCCTCTCCGTCTATGCAGACCGGACAGTTCCTGACTATCAAGTCCACTTCATCGGAAGAGGGTTTGTACTGAAGATGCTGTTCCCGTTCATAGAGGGGTATCTCTTCCTTGTATCTCTCGACCTCGTCATTGGTCGGTTTATAGCGGTCTATTCCTATCTCCCGCCTCACGACGTCGGCTATCAGAACGCTCATGGCCTGCCCTGTTCCCCCTGCGGACCGTATGGGGCCTGCGAAAAATATCGAGATATAATCGCTTCCGTCATTATTCTTCCACATTTTGACATCGATTATGCCTTCAAGAGGGGCCACAAGGATGCCCTCGGTAAGTATGGCAAGTCCGAGTCTGGTTGCCGCATCTATGGCTTTCTCGGGGCCGATGCCCTTTCTTAGCAGTTCGCTGGCTTCTTTCTTGGCGACTTCCAGCGCGACCAGTTCCCTATTCCCTATCTCTTTTGTGAGCCTCCTTATGTCCTTCGCAATACCCTCCACCGGATATCCCTGCTGGACGAGCAGCTTCTCGACCCTCATCGCAAGGTCCACCGCCCTCGGTATCTCCACCTCGTCGGAAGGGTCCAGTCTCTTTTTTCTGGCCTCTCCGGCGATAGCATATGCCCGGGCAACCCCGTCCTCCATCTCATCAAAGTATGTTGCGATTCTGTCCGAATATGTACCCATTCCTCATCATTCTCCTGAGTTCTCTTGCTCTCCACAACCTACTCTTTCACCGTATTAAAGCTTATCTACGGGTATTTACAGTATAGCAAAAAATAGTATAAATCAACATTGTTGCGATAGAGGTTTTCCGTAGAAAAGTAATTAAATCACCTATTAATGGAGGGTGCGTGATAGCATGAAGGTGACATTCAGCATAATAAAGGCGGATGTGGGCGGATGGCCGGGGCATTCCCTCGTTCATCCGAAGCTGATAGAAACAGCCGAAAAAGAGATGGAAAAAGCCAAAAAGAAGGGCATGATAAGGGACTATCATGTTACTCATGTGGGGGATGACCTTGAACTTATAATGACCCACACCAAAGGCGTTGACAGCAAGGAGATACACGAGCTTGCATGGAAGACCTTCGAGAAGGCCACCGATGTAGCAAAGGAACTGAAGCTCTACGGAGCGGGACAGGACCTTCTCAGTGATGCCTTCTCCGGCAACATAAAAGGAATGGGGCCCGGAGTCGCGGAGATGGAGTTCGAGGAGAGAAAGGGCGAGCCGGTCATAGCATTCATGATGGACAAGACGGAGCCCGGGGCATTCAATCTTCCGATATACAGAATGTTCGCAGACCCGTTCAACACGCCCGGACTCGTGATAGACCCGAGCATGCACAAGGGATTCACATTCGAGATATGGGACATAATGGAACACAAAAAGGTCTTCATGAACACGCCGGAAGAGACATATGACATACTGGCGCTCATCGGTGCCAAGTCAAGGTTCGTGATAAAGCGCGTCTATTCCAGAAACAATGACAAGTTCGCAAAGGACGAGCCCGTGGCGGTCGTTTCAACCGAGAAACTCTACCAGATAGCGGGAGAATATGTCGGAAAGGACGACCCTGTTGCAGTGGTCAGAGCGCAGAGCGGACTTCCTGCACTGGGTGAAGTGCTTGAGCCATGGGCGTTCCCTCATCTGGTCTCCGGATGGATGAGGGGCAGCCACAACGGCCCGATAATGCCCGTAGGAATAAAGAACGCAAAATGCACAAGGTTCGATGGCCCCCCGAGGGTTGCGGCGCTCGGATTTCAGGTTGCCAACGGAACTCTCGGAATGCCTGCCGACCTCTTCGATGACCCTGCATGGGACTACACGAGGAACAAAGCGCAGGATATCGCAGAATACATGAGAAGGCACGGGCCCTTCGAGCCTCACAGACTTCCTCTGGAGGACATGGAGTACACCACCCTCCCCGGAATAATGAAGAGCCTCGGCCCGAGGTTCCAGAAGCTCTAATCCCATTTCCCACTTCTTTTCATTTCAGAGATGTCTTCCTCCCGGCAGCGTCACGCATGTAGTTCCCGAACTCGGGCATATTGACGATCTCGTTCTCCGTGAAGACAGGCCCGTCCCTGCACACAAGATATGGGCCGATAGCGCATGAACCGCACAGCCCGATACCGCATTTCATGAACCTTTCAAGAGAGAACTGTATCTTAACTCCCATTTCCTGCGTCGTTCTAAAGAAGTGGTATAGCATTATCTCAGGGCCGCAGGCATAGACCGTGTCGAATTCCCTTTCCTCCATGAGCTCCTTCGCAAGGTTGGTGACAAAACCATGGTAGCCAGAGCTCCCGTCGTCCGTCGCGATATGCAGTTCAACTGAAGAAAGGCGCTCCGCAAAGACAAGCTTCTCCTTATCACGCGCTCCGAGTGCGAACACGGCCTCCATGCCCTTTTCTTTTGCAATCTCTGCCAGAGGTGTGAGTGAAGCTACGGCAGTCCCTCCGGCCACCAGAAGTATCCTCTTTCCTTCGAGAGAATACGGCTTTCCGTATGGGCCTCTTATGCCTATCATATCGCCGGGACGCATGGAGTGGAGCGCTTCGGTGCCCTTTCCAATCCTGTGAACCGTTATGCCCTTCATCTCTCCGATGTAGGAGATGGACATAGGCATCTCATCCACACCCGGAACCCAGACCATGTAGAACTGGCCGGGCTCGGCGTGCTCATCGTCCCTGAACCTGAATGTCTTAACAAGGGGGTTCTCCTCGACGACCTCCTCTATCTCAACCATGCGGAAGGGCTCAGAGGTGTGCAAGGCCCACCACCTCCTTTATGCTGCCGTATCCCTTCTCCTTCAGGAAGGCCTCCATCTCTTCCGCTATGAGCTTCATGGTGTCCTTTCCACGGTAATGGAAGGCACTTCCCACCTGAAGAGCGCTCGCCCCTGCCATCATGTACTCGATGGCATCGGTTCCCGTAGTTATTCCGCCCACTCCGATTATCGGAATCCTCGCTCCTTCCCTTTCAAACGCCGGATATATCTCATAGACGAGCCTGAGGCCGATTGGCTTTATGGCTGGCCCGCTGTATCCTCCGACCTTATTGGCCAGAACAGGCATGCCTGCATCGATGTTTATCGCCATTCCCTTGACGGTGTTTATCGCAACGACTCCCGAGGCTCCGGCTTCGTGGGCCGCAAGTGCGAGAGCGCTTATGTCATGAGTATTCGGCGTCAGTTTCGCAAAGATAGGTATCTTCACAGATGAAAGAGCACTCTCCACAGCCTTCTTAACTCCTTCGGGACTGCTTCCCACCTCAAGCCCGTAGCCCTTCGCATGAGGGCAGGAAAGGTTGAGTTCAACGGCATCGGCTCCGTAATCCTCCATCCTTCCGGCGAGATATCCGAACCCCTCGTAATCATCCGAAAAGACGCTGCCTATGACAGGAGCGCCGCCTTTCTTCGCCTCCGCTATCTCCTCCCCGAACTCGTCTATTCCGGGATTCGCGAGGCCGACGGCGTTCAGTATCCCGTGTTCCATGGGAATCACCGCAGGGTTTCCATAGCCCTCCCTCGGTTCCATTCCGATTGACTTGGTGACGAGCGCTCCGGCCTGCTTTCCTATTTCGGACATGGTGCTCCCGACCTCATCCAGTATTCCGGAGGCCAGTATCAGAGGGTTCTTCATGCGAAGCCCGGATATCTCGGTGTTGAGCATGGGACTTCATGTATGGAAATCTATTAAATGGTTTCGGAATCCTTCATTTTTTCGTATATCAGCATGTCAGCAAAGCCGATATTGGAGATATAGTTGTGTTTTTTCATCCTCCCGACAAGAGAATATCCGTTTTTCTCCAGAACTCTGGAGGATGCTGCGTTTCCATCGTTCACCGTGGCATACACCTTTCTGAGGTTTATATGAGAAAAGGCATATTGGGTCATGAGCCGGACGGCTTCGGTCGCAAAGCCCTTTCCCCAGTACTCTTTACCCATAAAATACCCGATCTCCGCATGTCCGTTTTTCAGGTCCATTTTGTTGAATCCCACGGTCCCCACAGGATCTTCCTCATCATTTTCGACCACGGCAAAAACTCTGACCTTATCCTTCACCTTCCTTATCTTATCATACCATTCGTATTCGTCCTCCAGATATGTGAAGGTGTCCGAGTCCGGGAAAAAGCTCCGCACCTCTCTGTCATTGTGCCATTTCCAGAGAAGCGGGAGATCTTCCTTCATTATGACAGATAACGAGACCTTTTCGCCCTTCATTATCAAAACTCTATCCATTCAATTCCTCCCGTATCGCCGCATTCCTCAACCGTTGTGCTTCCGACCTCGTCCGGTATTCTAAAGACCAGTATCAGCGGGTTCTTCATGTGGAGCCCGGATATCTCGGTATTGAGCATGGCAGGACAGGGGCGGGCGGGATATAATGGTTTTCGCTATACCATGTATCCTCCGCCTGCCCGGCCAATCTCCCTCATCTCGCTTTTAAAGCTGTAGTTTCGTCTGGCATATGTATCCGTGAACTCGTGTATTCTCCTTCTGGAAAGACCGGTGTATGTGCGGAACCTGACCTTTACAATATCTCCGTCAAAGATTATCTCCGGGCTCCATAGCTTAGGAAGCTCTTTCATATTCCACTTCTCCTTCGGAAGAGGAGATTCGGACAACATCTCGAAGTTCTGCTTCCATGGCTCGAGATATAGTACTGTATAGTGTCCCCAGATAACTCCATGCCAGCCCGCTTCCACATCCATCGCTTCCCGAGCAAGAAATGATGCGGCCAGATATGAAAGGGCACTGTCATCTCCATCTATACCATTCATGAACGGTTCCGCGTGCAGTGGTTTCTTAATGAAGGCTTTTTCACACAGGTCGAAGGCATCGGTTGGGTCTGAGGGTGACAATCTCTTTATCTCGGACAGAGGCACCTTTTCATATCCTTCATTCATATGCTGCACTGGAATTGCCCAGAGAGCACACACCATACCGTAAAATGATTTTATTT
>CAYYXK010000041.1:0-13395 GCA_964475625.1 uncultured Thermoplasmata archaeon
AAAGGAGGAATTAGCGATGTGTTTAAGTAAGCGAAAAAATAACTGTACTCAACACGTTCTCCCCGCAAATACTTTATACCGGGCGATAATTCCACAATCGGTGTAAAAATGTCTGGTTCAAGGATTCCCGGATTCTACAAACTCTCTCCCGAGGAGAGGCTGACAAAGGTGAAAGAGATAACAGGAATGAATGATGAGGAAGCGAATGTTATATTCAACGGAGATGTTGATATAGAACTTCTGGACAAGATGGTCGAGAATGTCATAGGCAAATTCCCTCTGCCTCTCGGAATCGCCACGAATTTCCTGATAAACGGGAAAGATTATCTCATACCCATGGCCATAGAGGAGCCCAGCGTCGTTGCGGCTGCCAGCAATGCGGCGAAAATGGCGAGGGTGAAAGGAGGATTTCACACCAGCATGACCGAACCGATTATGATATCTCAGATACAGCTCACGGGAGTCAGGGACCCGTGGACTGCCAAAATGAAGATTCTCGAACACAAGGACGAAATAATGAAAATGTGCGATGAAAGGGATTCGGTTCTGGTGAAGTTCGGAGGCGGGGCCCGTGATGTTCAGGTAAGGGTGATAGATTCCGATTCCGGTCCGATGGTGATAATACATCTTCTCGTGGATACCAGGGATGCCATGGGTGCGAATGCCGTCAATACCATGGCCGAATATGTTGCCCCGTATATCGAAAAACTCACGGGTGGAAAGGTATATCTCAGGATACTCTCGAACCTTGCTGTATTCAGGCTTGCCCGTGCCAGAGCAATTTGGGACAAGGAGGCCATAGGCGGAGAGGATGTGGTTGACGGCGTTGTCCGTGCATATCACTTCGCAAAGGCGGACCCATACAGGTGTTCCACACACAACAAAGGGGTTATGAACGGGATAAGTGCCGTTGTCATAGCCACCGGGAACGATTTCAGGGCGGTTGAGGCGGGAGTGCATTCCTATGCCGCAATAACCGGAAAATATCAGCCGATAACCCACTGGGAAAAGAACGATGAGGGGGATCTCGTCGGAAGTATAGAGGTTCCCATGGCCGTCGGTCTGGTGGGCGGGGCTACGAAGATACATCCCTCCGCAAGGGCGAACGTGAAGATTCTGGGTGTCAAAACCGCCAGCGAACTCGCACAGGTAATAGCCTCGGTGGGCCTTGCACAGAATTTCGGGGCGCTCCGGGCCCTTGCAACCGAAGGAATACAGAGGGGGCATATGGAGCTTCATGCAAGGAATGTGGCCGCCACTGCCGGTGCGAAGGGCGATGAGGTGGATGCGGTTGCGGAGCGCATGGTCTCCGAGAAGAACATCAAGGTAGAACGAGCCAAAGAGATACTGGCCGAGATAAGGGGTTAAATGCACCCGAGCAACGAGATCAAGGGAATAAAGGACGATGCCCTCGCAGGTAAGAGAATAGTGCTGGGCATAACCGGAAGCATAGCGGCTGTCGAGACCGTGAAACTGGCCCGTGAACTGATAAGACGGGGTGCAGAAGTATATCCGGTGCTCAGCCCTGCGGCTACGAAGATAGTCCATCCGGATTCACTGGGATTCGCCACGGGTAAGAGGCCGATCACGGAACTCACCGGAGCGGTGGAGCATGTTGCCCTCTGCGGCGATGTGGAAGGGCATGCGGACCTTCTTCTCATAGCGCCATCCACGGCGAACACCATATCGAAGATAGCCTGCGGGATAGATGACACGCCTGTAACTACCTTTGCCACCACTGCGCTCGGCACCGGGATACCTCTGATGATAGTCCCTGCCATGCACGCGACGATGTATGACAACCCCGCGGTCATGAGGAATGTGGAGCGCCTTAAGAAAATGGGCGTGGACTTCGTGGGGCCGCGCTTCGAAGAGAAAAAGGCGAAGATCGCCGGAATTTACGAGATAGTCTCCGCTGTTGTGCGCAGAATAGGGAAAAAGGACCTTAGAGATACCCGTGTCCTTGTGATAGGGGGCGCTACATCGGAGCCCGTGGACGATATGAGGGTGATAAGCAACCGGAGCTCCGGAAGGACCGGTATAGAACTTGCGGTAGAGGCCTATGAAAGAGGTGCCGATGTCAAACTTCTGCTTGGAAAAGGCTCGGAAAGGCCGCCTGAGTGGATAAAAACAGATTATTTCACGGATGTGGAGTCCCTAATCTCCATGCTGGACGAACCGGACTACGACATGATACTGGTTCCTGCGGCAATATCCGATTACACACCGGAAAGGAAAGAGGGCAAGATACCTTCGGGCATGGAAGAACTCGTTATCCGGCTGAGGCCGACACCGAAGGTCATAGAGCACATACGAAAAAACTACGAGGGTATTCTCGTCGCGTTCAAGGCGGAATCGGTGGAAAGCACCGAGGAACTCATAAAGAGGGCGGAGCGCAGGGCAAAGGAGTCAAGTGCGGACATCATCGTTGCGAACAGGCTGTCCGATGTGACTCACGATTCGACAAAGGCGTTCATCATAAACGGATCAAGCGTAAGAGGATTCGAGGGAAGCAAGAAGGAACTGGCGGGGGCCATAATGGACGAGGCTGTTTCACTTCTTTAATCCCATATTATGCCTTTTTTTTCAAGATTGACGGCATATGTGCGAGAGCCGAGCCTTTCTATCCTTTTCTTCACTTCGTCCGGTTTGTCCGTCAGGACCACGACACTGCCGCCTCCTCCCGCTCCAGTAAGTTTTGAGCCGAATGAGATGTCTTTGACGGCTTCACGGATTTCCTCTATTTCCGAGCAGCTTACACCGAGGAACTCCAGCATTCTGTGGTTCCTGTTCATAAGTTCGCCTATCTCTTGGGGGTCTCCGCGGCGAAGAGCGCCCGCTGAATCCCTGACAAGTTCTCCTATGTCATCTATGACCTCCATTCCAAGCGGGCTTCTCTCAACGAGTTTCTTCACCTTCTGGACCATGAGCTTCGTAGGAGAGTGCACATTGGTAACGCCCACAACAAAGCTGAGCTCCGGAGCGTCTATACGGCCTATGCTCCATGTCCTTCCGCCTCTCGATATTCTCCATACCGGGCTTTCCTGCTCACCTCCGACCATGACAGCGCCGCCGAGGGTTGATGTGGATGTGTCCGTAGGACTTGCGCCTCCCTGCACCGTGTATTCTATATCGAACGCTTCTTTCGCCACATCTTCGAGACTGAGATTTCCATCAAGTGCGTGGAGAGCGCCGACCATTGCAACGGATAAGGCTGCGGATGAGCCAAGGCCGGAAGACGGAGGAACCCCGCTGTTTATGGTGATCGAAACAGGGTCTCCTTTCCAGCGCCGCATTATCTCCTTTATGTAATAGCTCTTTACCTCCTTCAGAGGAAGTCCGTCCACTGCCGTCCTTTCGGAAAATACCGCTGTAGCCGCTGTTCTTATGTCTATCGCCATGGCTATCGCAGGCTTTCCATAAACCACTGCATGCTCTCCGAAGAGTATGAACTTTCCCGGTGCTGAGGCTGTGGGCATATCAGAGAACAAAGTCTTTCGGCATATAAGTTTTGAGGAAAACCTTAATTTAACAGCCACAATATCCTGTCATGGGCGAAAGCAGGCAAAGGCGGATGACAGGGCTTCTTCTTTTTGACCCCTTCGGGATAGTGGGGCTCTTCTTCCTGATGCTCGGAATAGCAGGTGCTTTCATATATGGTGTTCTGGTGGCTTACGAGCGCATATCGATATACAACTGGAAGCGTGGCTCTACCCACTACTTTTCACATGTGTGTCCTTTCTGTTCCTGTGGTTTTCCTTCTACAATATGAGGCGCTCGGGACAGCGTTTCATACAGGAGATAAAAAGGGAAGAAAAAGCTCTAGAAAAGTGTATAAAGTATCTGGAACAAGGAAAATGCCTGCCGGATACCATCGATGCCTCAGAGTTCGGGATAAACAACCTTGACATAGAGGTGGAACAGATGGTGAAGGAGAGCGGCGGTTTCGTTCCGGTACTCAGCGAAGAGCTGAAAGAATCCCCATTCTCTCACGAACAGGCCGTCAGGAGCCTTGCGAAGCTATCATTTTTGGGATATGTTCGAGTTCCGGAAACCGCAACTGGTCTTAAAATAACTATTACTAGCAAAGGTCTCGATACACTAGAACTGCCTAGGATAACATTTAGCACAAAAATACCTGAAGATATAGCACTGATGCTGGGGTATGCACATGCGCTTTACAGGAACAATGAATTCGAAACTGCGATAGGAAAATGCTACAATCTGCTTGAAAGGGCTCTAAAAGTGCATCTTATACCCTCTATTGATGATTGTCAGAGAAAGTGGGATGAAACTCATGAGAACAAATGGAAAGGCTCTAAAACTAAGATAGCTTTAGACGCTCTTATTACATTTTATAAAGAAAACAGCAAAATAGATAAAGAATCCTATAAATTCATAGTTGTATCTGTAAAGTATATTTCGGAGATTAGATCTAGATACTCTCACGACAAACCTCGTCCTAAACGGAAAAATGATGCTATACGTGTTCTTAATCTTACAGAAATTGTTCTGGGTCTCCTATTTGAAGATATGAAAAAGAGGATCGACATTCTATCAAAATAGTGCGGGGGAAGGGATTCGAACCCTCGAAGGACTAACCACAGGGTCCTAAGCCCTGCCCCTTTGGCCGCTCGGGTACCCCCGCATACAGATTGCATAAAGATGGCATATTAATGCATTGTGCGGCCAGATGGCCGCTGGAGCAAAATACTTTGTATTTTGCGACCAGACCTTCCGAAGGAAGGTCGTGCGGGTACCCCCGCATACATCCGGAAAAACAGGTTTCTTTTAAGGAACTTTCGGAAAGACTGCTGCTGTGGTCATTTCCCGGTTACTTAACTTTCTTAACCCTTTTGCTTCCCTCTTTGCAGACATATACATCGATATCGCATTTCCTTAAAGCCCTGATGAACTCGTCCATGTCCGGAATTACTTTGTGCTCGAAATCGTTCTTCAATCTGTCTTTCCACGGTATGGAGAAGAAGAACTTCTTGTAGTCGCTCAAAAGCTTTTCGTCGATGTCCATGGGTGGTGTGTCCTTTGTTTTTATCGTGGCCCATTTCTCTCGATTCAAATCTATGAATACGAACTCTATCTTCTCTTTCGGTATGAACCTGCCACTCAAAAGCTGTATGCCATCTTTTCTTATTTCGAAGGTAAGTTTTCCGTTTTTAAGTCTTCTAAAATTTCTAAAATCTAGACAGATTCCTAAAAACAAAACAATTAGTATAAATATGATAATCATCAGAACAACTGTTTTTTCGAAAGGTCCGACAAAATATTCAAACAAAAAAATTGACAAAAATAAAAACATTATTACATTCATAGCTATAGTGAGTTTTAGTATATGTTTCTTTATGATAGAAGCAGGTGCTCTCCAAAGTATTGAATGCTCCGTATCGCTCCCCTCAAATGTCCGTTCCTCCCCTGAGAGCTCTGAATTCATGAAGGATGATGTCTTTTATTCTTAAAATGTTTTTGGTCGCTCGTTTCTTCATCAGCAACCTTTAAACCCTCGTTCCTTTTTGCATTCCCATGAACCCCACGCTCCGCACCATCGGCTTCTTCGCGCTCCTCACCGCCATATTCATGGGAATCGGAGCGCTCTTCTTCTACTTTTACCCATACAATTTCGCACTTGGCATGGGCCTTTTCTTCATCTTCATCATGATTGTCAACATAAGCGTTTATTTTACGGGAGATAAGATAGTCCTGTGGAGGTACGGCGTGCACGAGGTCAGCGAAAACGAATATCCCGAACTGCATTCCATCGTCGCCGAGATCGCCGAAAAGGCGGGGGTTCCCAAGCCAAAGGTGGGAATCATGCAATCCCGGACACCCAATGCCTTCGCTACGGGGCGGAAGCCCGAGAAGTCGATAGTCGTTGTGACCACAGGCATAATGGGTCTTCTGAACCGCGATGAACTGAGAGGTGTCATAGCCCACGAGATGGCACACATAAAGGACAGGGACATATTGCTCGTAACAATAGCCGCCACACTTGCGTCCGCAACCGCATTCCTCGCACGCTGGTTCCTGTGGACCAATATGTTCCGAAGGAGGCAGAATGGCGTGGAACTTCTGATGATGGCCTTCGCTCTCGTAGGTGCGGTCATAGGAACGATTCTCATCAGACTTGCGATATCGCGTCAGAGGGAGTTCAAAGCGGACGAGGTCGGTGCCAGAACCATCGGCGACCCGAGACCTCTGGAGAGTGCCCTCCTGAAACTTGAATCCGCAAACACCAGATGGCCGCTGAAAAGGGGAAATCCGGCATCTTCATCTCTTTTCATAGTCAATCCGTTCAAAGGAGGTATGAAAGGGCTTCTTTCGACACATCCGTCCACGGTAGCGAGAATAGAGCGCCTTAAGGAACTGGAGCCAAAACTGCTCGGATATGACCTTTCGTCTGCAAAGTCGGCTGTGGAAAGCTCACCGTATAAGATTAAATAGTTGCAAAAAATAAGTGTGTGATAATGTGATATCAAGGCAGTCAGCTCTGGTCTTCATGAACAATGTCTTCGCAGCCATCATCGGATATGTGGCGATGTTCTTCGTGATACGATATATGGGCAAAGAAGCTCTGGGTATCGTTGCTTTCGCCATATCTTTTGTCGGGCTTTTCAGTTTCATGGCGAAATTAGGCTTTGACAGTGCCCACACGAAAAGAATATCCGAAGGAAAGGATCAGGCCAAATGCAACGGGACATTTTTCTCCATAAAATTTCTGCTCATCGGACTGTTCATCTCCATAACGATTATCTCGATATATATCTGGAAGAACATTCTCGGAAACGGTTTTGAAACACCCCTTCATGAGTCAGCGATATATGTGGCACTTGTCTATTGGGCGGCCTTCTCACTTGTTACCGGATTTGTAGCCACTTTCAACGGAAGGAAGGAGATTGCGAAATCCCAGAGCATACGCTTTATGAATGATTTCGGCCGGAATGTAATCATGATAGTCGTCGCATTGGCTTCCCTTGGAGTGCTGGCCCTTGCGGGAGCATATGTGGTGGGCACACTGCTTGCCTTGGGTGTTGCCATATATTTCTTCAGAAAGCTTCCGATAGGAAAGCCGAATATGGAATACGCCCGTTCATATATAAGATTCGCTCTTCCTCTGGCAATATCTTCATCCGTGCTGGTTATCGCATCCAATACGGATGTTGTGATGATACAGTGGTTCTGGAACTCGGCCAGTGTGGCCGACTATTACACTGCAAAGAAGATAGCCATGATCCTTACGATGATAAGCATGGCAGTCAGTACTGCCCTCTATCCCGCTCTTTCATCGTACAGTTCCAAAGGAGAGATGAAAAAAGTTAGGGAGACCACCATATCTGCGGAACGATATATGTCCATGCTCATGTTTCCCGTGGCAGTGTTCATCATCGTATTTCCGGAGAACATCATACTCATGCTCAGTAAAAGCATGCTTAGCTCCATCCCGGTCCTGCAGACTCTGACCGTGCTGTATGCCCTTATAGTTTTGAACTACCCGTACAACAATCTTATTGCAGCGATGGATCGGACATCGATACTTGGAAAGATAAACATGATGCGGGCACTACTGAACATAGGACTCAATCTGATATTCATACCCGTATCGTTCATGGGAGTCTCCATGCTGGGGATGGGCGCGCTCGGAGCTGCGATAGCTACGCTCATAGCCTTTCTAATAACGACGATAAGCCTGCGCCTGTCCGCATATCGTCTCTCCGGTGCGGTTATGGACCCCCGTATAATCCGCCATCTATCCGCCGCACTGCTCACATCCATAATCTTCTATTTTCTGGGGGCCTCATGGGCGGTCAGATGGTATTCTCTTGCACTGTTTGCCATGGCATTCATAGCGGTTTATTTTGCCATACTCTATCTGATGAGAGAATTCAAAAAAGAGGATTTCGATATGTTCGCCGATGCCCTGCACCCGAAAAAAATGGCCCGTTATGTCAACGGCGAACTTCGCGGGAAGGACTGATACTTTCATAAAGTGAGATCAGCCTTTTCTCCATGGCATCCCATGAGTATCTTTCTCTCAGTTTTGCCATATTCCTTCCCATGGAATCGATTTTTTCACGGTCAAGGCTTCGTACCGCCTTTTCAAAGGATTCCGGGGAATACTCGCATATGATGCCACCCTTGTATTTCCTAACGAGGTCTGCCGTGAGCTCTCCGTTGTCTGCAACGAGCAGCCCTCTTCCGGCTGAGACCGCATCGAAGAATTTGGTCGCTATCCTGTCGGTCTGAACCTCTTTGTACATGGCCACTATCATGTCCGCTGCTGCGGAATAAGGGATGACATCATCAGGATGGACAAGCCCGAGATATATCAGAGACTCGTTTTTCTCGGCCTTTTTTGCTATATACTCTCTCTGAGAGCCGTAACCTCCGATTATGACCTTGACATCCGGCAGTTTTCCTGCAAAGTCCGCAAGTTCTCTCACAAATCTCTTTGGTTCGAGCGCCCCGATATAGATCAAGGATATCTTGCCTTCGAGCCCCAATCTCTTCCTCATCTCAGCTGCCTTTTTGGCATCCTTGAGTGCGGGTTTTGCGTTCATTATTATGACTATTCTCTCTTTCGGAAGCCTTTTCGAGTAGAAATAGAACTGATACTCGTTTACGACTATCACCCTGTCGACTTTTTTCAGATGACGGTCTTCCAGTAGCTGTACGAACGATGCCACGAATGATGGCACATCCAAACGAATCATCTCCGAGTATATCTCGTGCGCATCAAAAACGATGGGGGCCTTCCTCTTCTTCTTTATCTTCACTGCAAGAGGCAGGGTGTCGAAATCATTTGCATGTACCACATCGAATTCAAGGCTCTCCGATATGCGGAGGGCATTCTTCCAGAATTTTCTGATGTCCGAGAGAAAATGCCTCTTTCCTCTGGCTTTGGGGCCGGTACGAATGACCTTTATCCCCTCCATGATCTCTTCTTCCGGCCGATTTCGCTCCCTATCCCACGCAAGCACGGTAACAGTGTGGCCGTTTGCCGTAAGGCTTTTTGCCTCACGATACACCCTTGCATCCGGGAGATAAGGGTTGGAAAGAAGCATCAGTATCTTCATTTCAGCATCTTCCCGTACTCAAAGAGGTCTCCCGCACGATATATGTCCATCTGGACCTTTGACATGGGCTTTGCCCTGAAAATAGGTGCTCCGTCTCTCTTTATATCTCCTGTTTCAAGGTCGATCTCTATGACATCTCCACTTTTCAGCCCGGATTCGAATATGTCCGGTGCCTCCATAAGGGGCATTCCGGAGTTTATCACATTCCTCTTGTAGATGGCGCCAAAGGACTCTCCGATTATGGCTTGAACACCGAGCGTTCTGAAACAATCCACGGCCTGCTGGCGTGAGCTTCCGGCACCGAAGTTACGGCCCACAACGAGAATGTTCCCCTCCTTCACCTTTTCAGGGAAGTCCTCCCAACCGGGCGTGTTCCCGAAGGCGTACTTTCCCATCTCGTTGATGTCCGTGATATACAGCCATTTGTTGTGGAATATCATATCAGTGTCTATGTCGTCGAACCTCTTTCCGTTCTCATCGGTTATCATCCATATCCTGCCTTTAAGCACTGTGGGCTTCACTGCATCACCTCCTCCGCGCTCGTCAAATATCCTTTAACTGCACTCGCTGCTGCCGTCGCAGGGCTCACCAGATATATCTTTCCCGGCCCCTGCTTTCCGGGATAATTTCTGTTCGTGGTCGAGAGTTCAACTTCGTCCTTTCCCACAAGCCCTGGCATTCCCTCCGCACATCCGCCGCATCCCGGATTCGTGAGAACAACGGCACCCGCGTTCAGGAATATGTCTATCAGCCCTTCCTTTATCACTCTGGCCCAGACCTCCTTGGTCGTCGGAGTTATCCTGAGATTCACGCCGTCTTTGACCTTTCTCCCCTTCAATACACGGGCCGCGGCCAGCATATCCTCATACCTTCCGTTCGTGCATGAACCTATGAAAACGGAGTCTATCTCCATCCCTTCCAGTTCCGAGACGGGTTTCACATTGGTAGGCTTCGGAGGCGCTGCCACAAGTGGTTCAAGGCCCTCGACATCCACATGGACCTCCTCGGAGTATGAGGCATCGGCATCGGGATATGTTCCCTTCTGCGGTTCTCCGGTGCGCTCTTCAACAAAATTCAGAACCTCTTTGTTCGGCGGTATGAACGCGATTATCCCGCCCATCTCTGTGGTTTGAGAGGCAAGGGTTATCCTTCCGTCAAGGCTGAGACGGTCTATGGCGTCGCCATAATAATCCGCGGCCTTTCCGAGCATGCCCGCAGAGCCTATCTCTTTCATCACCGCAAATGTCAGGTCCCTTGCGGATGCAGGCGCTTTGTAATCTCCTTCCACGGTTATCTTCATGCTCTCCGGGACCTCGAACCATGTCTTTCCTGTCCTGAAAGCGAATGCGATATCCTTATCCCCCATCCCCTGTCCAAAGGCGCCTATGGCACCGAGTATGTTGTAGTGTGAATCAGTTCCCACGGCGGTGCTTCCCGGTCGGACCGTGCCATTTTCCATAAGAACATGTGTCCCTATCCCTGCATCGACATCGAAAATCCTCATATCCGTCTCCTTTGCGAACTTCCGGCATATCTGCTGGTTTATGGCGTATTTTATGGTCTTGGCCGGAACGCTGAGGTCGAAGGTGAAGTATGTCTTCTTCGGGTCATCGAGGTAATCCCCTTCGTAATGTTCCCTCAGATGCTTCACGACATTCGGTCCGCCGAAATCCCTTGCAGTTCTCACATCAAGGTCGAGCCAGATTATGTTTCCCGGTTCCACTCTGTCCTCGGAGTGCTCCGCAAATATCTTCTCCACTATGGTAGGCATGACTGGAAAAATGAGAGGGAGTATTAAAGGGTTTCAGAGACAGGTTCATTCCTTCTTCAGGTGCACATCCAACTGTGGGAACGGGACCTCGATGCCTTCCTTCGCATATGCCTCGTATATCTTCTGGGTTATACTGCCCTTGACATCCCAGTAATAGTCCGTCTTTGTCCATGCCCTGAGCTGGAGGTTCACGGATGAGTCCGCCAGTTCCGTTATGGCAACAGAAGGTGCGGGTTCCTTGAGAACCCTCTTATCCTCTCTCATAACATTCATGGCTATTCTGACCGCTTTATCTACATCAGTTCCGTAGGCGACCCCGACGTTCACATCCACCCTTCTGGTCGACATCTTTGTATAGTTGACTATCGGACTTCCCCATACCATCTTGTTCGGGATTGTTATGAACGTGTTGTCCGGTGTCAGCATCTCCGTGGACATTATGCCGACCGCGCTCACCTTCCCTGTCATCCCCTGTGTGCTTATGACATCGTCCTTGTTGAATGGCCTTATGGAGGCTATCCAGAACCCGGCTGCCATGTTCATGAAGCTGTCCTGCAGTCCGAAAGCCAGTATCAGGCCTATCACCGCTGACAGGCCGAGAACGACGGAATCCACATTGAATCCCAGAGTGCCGGCGAACGCCAGTATCACAAAGATATACAGCATGGCGCTCATGAACCTTGCAAGGAACTCAACCAGTATCGGAGGCAGTTTTGCCTTTTTCAGGCTCTTCTTGAAGATGTACAGGACTATCTTCACGATTGTTATGCCTATTATCAGGACGACGAGCGCCCATATTATCTGCATAGGTGTCAGTCCGAGATAGGGCAGTGGTTGGTTCAGGTCAATTGCAATTTTCTCACCGAAGGGTGGGAGGCAGGACATTCTATATAAAACGATGGTGTGAATTCTGATATATCATGAATACAGAGAAAATTACTTATAGCGATGAAAGAATATCATGCTGGTGAGCGATTGAAAGGTTCAGGAAGAGAGGACATCGGCCATTGCAGCTACGGCCTTGGGGATGAGTTCATGGGGGTCTTTTATGGATAAGAAACGGCTTCTTTACAGTCTGTTGATAATTTCAGTATCGCTTATTCTTCTCTTCATCTCCATCTTTGTATATACTCCCGGAATCGATTCTCAGCCGGAACAGAAAGCACCGGAGATCACGGCAATAGATGCCCCTGATAGTGCGTTGATATATGAAAACATAGAGGTGAAGATAAATATTGCAGGAGAATCGATAAAAGAGGTCTCCCTGAGGTATGAATCGGCTGATGGCATGGCAGGTACCATCCATATGCTCAGAGAGAATGAAAGCACCTATGTGGCCTGCATCCCTTCCCAGAACTTCACCGGCAAGGTCTTTTACTATATTTCCGTGGAAGATGAGTATGGGAATGTCGAGAAAACATCGCTATATCAAATAGAGGTAACTCCGAGGATTGACATCACGGAGGCCGTGTCCATGCTGTATTCTCAGATAATAGAGCCTGTGAGAGGAGAGAATGAAACAGTTATGTATGTATATTCGGATTTTCCGGAGAATGAATCTTCTCTGCCTAAAGCGAAAATACTGGAAAATAATGAGAAGATCTCCGATTCCGCCGAAGTTCTGTTTATCGCCGATTCGCCTGTGTGGTTTTTCTATGTGCCCAACCTTTTCATATCGAATTCGTCGAACACACCGGAAGCCTGCGTGTTCATAGACCAGCACGGCGATATCAGTGTGCGCCCCTGTGTAAGCCCCATAAAAATCGAGGATGCCCCTCTTTTTGAGACGTTCTTTGACGGAAACATACCTGTGACTGTATTTCCGATACCCGATGGAACCTCGTATCCCGCGAAAGAATCCCTTGAGAATGCAACAGAAGATGCCGTGACATATCTGAAAGCGTCTTACGGAAACAGCACGGGAAAAGCACTCATAGCCTGCGAAAATCCTGTGATTTACAGCACAGGGAATGCGACGGGTGCATACTGGCTTCTTTATGCTCCTGACGCGGGTGACGGCTTCAGTCAGGGTCTGATATGGAATGTGGATTGCGATACCGGCAAAACGAGCTATTCCTACGGCATAACTTCGTTGGAGCTACCATATGGCTCCGAATACAGATTCTATATATCGGCATCTCTGAAAAATCCTTCATGGAATGATTCCGTGGTTATATTCTACGGTCTGCCGGAAACGGAAGACCGATAGGTTCCGCACTCAAAGTTCAGTGCTGTCCTTAATCGGAAATTACTTATAGCGACGAAAGAATATGGAAGTGGTGAGCGCGTGAATTTTCCTTCTGAGAAAAGAACTGATGATGAGGAGAACAGGCCGATGGTTTATGTTAAACAGAACATGGAAACCGGTGATGAAGAAAAACCGGAAGGAAGTGAGGCGCAATCCGACAGCTGGCGGTTCAGGAACCGAAGAAAATGGTTGATGAATTCTTTAATATTAATGATTGTTTTGTCCTTGGTGGGAATGATTTAATTAATATACCCCGCAGCTTGCTGCGGCTGGGACAGCATAGGCAGATA
>CAYYXK010000042.1:0-8275 GCA_964475625.1 uncultured Thermoplasmata archaeon
GTCAGACTTCCAATGAAGATACCCCGCAGCTTGCTGCGGTTGGGTTCTTCATTTACATTTTTCACATCAGTTGTACATGCCCTCCGGCGGCTTCGGTTTCCACTCTTTCTGAACCTTGTTCACTATCTCCTTCGCGTCTTCTTCCTTCATTCCGGTCTTTTCCATGAGCATCTTGACAACTTCGTCCTTGGTCTTTGTCTGGAGCGCATCGAGAACGAATTCCATGATTCTCTGCGCCTCTTCCTCGTCATCTTCGTCCTTCTTTATTCCGAGTATCTCCTGTATCGCAACGGCACCCACAATTATCGAGACTATCGCATCGTTGAACTCCTCTTTGATAAGGCTTTTGAGGTCAAGGTCGGTGCGGAGAGCTATCTCATCGTTCCTTCCGGCAAGAGTGGCCTTCACCATATGGTTCTCATCGTTGAGGATAAGGAGCTTCCTGTAGAGTTCAAGTCTTTCGTCCTTGCTCATGGTGGCGGTTTCGACATTGGTATACAGTATCAGTTCGGCAAAGTTGTCTATGAACTCAACCCCTATCCCGAAAGGAAGTTCATCCATCTGTGCAAAAACAGCATGCCCATCATCGCTTTCCTGAACCATCCATTTCTTGTCTATCAGCAGTTCGGAGTCCTTCTTTTCCTCCCTGAACCATTTGAGTATGTCTTTCTTAGTGGCTTTCATACGCCGTAATATGCGGATTCTTATTTATCATTTTAGGGAGAGCGTCATTTCCCCGGTCTTCAGAGATTCCGCTTCTTTCTCGCTCAGGGCCTCTTTTTTTGCCTTTTTATGGAGTATCGCACTGTTTCCGAAGGGGTCCTCTATGATGAATGTGAAATGCTTTCTGCCGTTCATGGAGCTTTCAATCTCTTTTTTACGCTCTTCAACAGCTTTTTTATCATTCTCATCGTAATCAAGTCCGTCCAGAACCTCCATGACACGCATGAGAACTCCCTCTATATTGGATATGAACGATTCCGAGGCAGGGCCGGGCTCCATGCTTATTCCGAGCTCCGGTATTCTTATGGTGCCGGATGTTGAGCGAACCACCCTTGCATTTATGTCAGAAGGGCTCTCAATCTTCATCGTATAGCGAACAGGCTCGCTCTGCTCGATTATCATCACATCGCTTGTCTTGAATCCGCACTCGGGGCACATGAGCATCGTCTGAACGGCTTCACCGAGCATGGGAAGTTCAAGGGTCGAGACCGTGCTTTTCATACCTTCATGCCCGCAGACCGGGCATTTCATAGGGACAAGGCTCTCCATGCTGTTCTTGATTATGCTGCTTTCTGCCATATCGGAGCGTTCCATGCACTCGCATGCTTTTTGCGATATAAGCCTTGCCACCAATCCTTTTATTAACCCCTTCTTTTGCCCATCTATGCGAGTCGCCGCCGTGAACAGAGGCCGCTGCCAGCCCAAGAAGTGCAATTCGGAGTGTATACGATACTGCCCTGTGATGAAGAACGGGACAGAGGTGATAGAGTACGGCGACGACGGGAAGATAATCATACATGAGGAGACATGCACCGGCTGCGGAATATGCGTACACAAGTGCCCCTTTGGGGCAATAAGCATAATCAACCTACCGGAGCAGCTGGATTCCGACCTCATACATCAGTACGGTGAGAACGGATTCCGCCTCTTCCGATTGCCGGTTCCGAGAAAGGGGCAGGTTGTCGGAATACTCGGACAGAACGGGATAGGTAAGACGAGTTCAATTAACATCTTATCGGGAAACCTTGTGCCGAACCTCGGAGACATAGACGGAAAACCGGAATGGGATGGAATACTGGAGCGTTATTCCGGGACCGAACTGGGCGAATACCTCAAAAAGGTGGCCGCGGGAGACATACGGGCCGCACTCAAGCCCCAGTATGTGGACAAACTTCCGAAAGCATACAAGGGAAAGGTGGGCGAACTTCTGAAAAAGGTTGCCGAGAAGGATACGGATGAGATCGTAGAGAGATTGAACATGGAGAATCTCATGGACAGGGAACTTTCTCAGATATCTGGAGGAGAGCTTCAGAAGGCGGCAATCGCAGCAACCATGGTGAAGGATGCGGACATCTATTTCTTCGATGAGCCCTCTTCTTACCTCGACATATCGCAGAGGCTCGAAATTGCGCGAATAATACGGGATATGGCGCGGGAGAACATCGTTGTCGTGATAGAGCACGACCTCGCGATTCTGGACTTTCTATCCGACCAGGTGCATCTGATGTACGGAAAGGCAGGGGCATATGGTGTCATAGCGAACCCTCGCCCGGTCAGAAATGCGATAAATATCTACCTATCCGGTTTCCTGCCGGAAGAGAACATGCGTTTCAGGGACAAGGAGATCAAATTCCACCCGCATCCGCCCAAGGAGCTAAGGGAGTCATTCGTGCTGATCAGATACGGAGCGCTCCGAAAATCCTTCGAGAGATTCGAACTCACCACATCCGAGGGGCAGATACATCAGGGTGAGGTAGTCGGGGTCGTCGGGCCGAATGCGACCGGAAAGACCACTTTCGTGAAGATGTTAGCAGGGGTTCTTCAGCCGGACGAGGGATGGATATCCGCGGAAGCAAAGGTTTCATACAAGCCCCAGTACATCAAGCCGGATTATGACGGAACGGTATATGACCTTCTATGGGAGGTTCTCGGGAATTTCAACGACAACAACTTTTTTAAGATTGAGATAGCCCATCCGTTGCGACTGAAAGACCTGTATGAGAGGGATGTTGAAGCGCTCTCCGGCGGTGAGCTCCAGAGGCTCGCCATAGCATTGTGTCTCGGAAGGGACGCGGACATATACTTGCTTGACGAACCCTCGGCATATCTCGACGCGGAGGAGAGGATGAACACATCGAAGGTCATAAAGAGGGTCATGGACAAATCGGGGAAGAGCGCAATGGTGGTGGACCACGATGTATATCTCATCGACATGGTATCCGACAGGATAATGGTCTTCGGAGGCGAGCCCGGCATAAAGGGCAGGGCAGAAGGGCCGTTCTACATGAGGCAGGGAATGAACCGCTTCCTGAAGGATGTCGGAATAACATTCAGAAGGGACAATGACACCTACCGCCCACGCATAAACAAGCCCAACTCACGCCTCGACAGAGAGCAGAGGGAAAAGGGAGAGTATTATTACTCGGAGTGAAGGTCAGTATTCTTTCATTCCGAGATAATCGCTAAGTGTCCCCTTTATTTTTGCTTTGGTCATCTTCGCGTATTCGAGTATTTCCTGTGTGTTTGCACCCTTATCCGACATGCTGTAGAATGTTTTCTCTCCGAGAAGGACATATTTCCATTCACACTCCATCCTGTCCTCTGGCTCAAGGTCATTAACCTTATTCACCCAGTCTATGGTCGCCAGTCTTTTGTGCTGGACATTAGGATTATTCACATTATTCTGGGCCTTGGTTTCTACGATATACATTGTATCGTCCACACGAACCAGAAAATCAGGGTGATAGTTCGCCAGAAGTCCATCTTCTCTTATGTAAATGATACTGGCGAAATCATGGGCCCACTCATTTATCTTTATGAAGGATTTCACTCCAGTATCTGCATCCACAAACTCCATGAATGCCTTTTCAAAGCCGCCCTTGTTCGAGGGATATGGTAGCCGTGGGTAGATGGACTTGGCAACAGGTATGGAATAATTTTCCCTCATCTTCAGCTCCTTTATCTCCGAGAAACGGCGTTTTACAACCTCTGCCTCGCTGATATCCCTGCTGTTCTGAAGGTCATATATTACCTTGCTCACATTCCTGACGACATGCTCTATTATCTTTCCCTGACTCAGAAGAAGAACCCTCCAGTTGTCTCCTTCCAGAGGGTCGAAAGACTCTCCGAACAGCCTGTTTCTTATGTATCTATCCACAAGTTCGGCCACGAGAGCGGTGTTTATCTGCATAACCGGGAAGTTCTTGCTCTTTCTCTTGCTCACTCTGACAGGAATGGATGAGACCGTTCTGACGACCTTCTGAAGGAAAGAGTTGTAATTTTTCGCCGTGAAGATGTCCGATGTGACCGCATACTCTCCAAATCTGGTTTTAACCGTCAGTTCCTCGCCATAGAACACCTCTCCTTCGGATGGGACCAGTCCCATCAGGTCTTCGAGTTTTACCGGAAATGGCTGAAGTTCTTCGAGAGAAAGGTTCTCCGCCTTCAGAAACTCCTCCCGGTCATAGATGATTATGGGCCATATAAGGTCATAATCTTCATATCCTTCCTTGAGCCCAACGGATATGAGGTCTCCCATGACTCTCTCTTTTCTGGGAAGCTCTTTCGTCTCTGCAAGTGTCCCGCTCAATTCTCTCTCATAGAACTCTACGAAACGCGGATGCTCTATTATGCTCAATATATCCAGATAGTTGTCTGGCTCCTCCTTCTTGAGGAGAAGTTTTTCTCTGGTCTCTCTTTTCACATCTTGGAAGTCCGGCTCTCTCCACATGAGACGGAGACCGCGACCTATGGTCTGCTCCAGAAGTATGCTGGATGCGGCGGAACGAAGCGGAACTATAACACAGATATTGTTCACATCGAAACCCTCCCTGAGCATAAGAACAGAGAGTATGACCTTTGGCTCTTTGTGGTGGTCCATGTCAAACAGTCTCTGCTTTATCGCGTTCCATTCCTGTTCGGTGACCTCTCCTTTCCTGTTAGAATGTATCTCCATTACTTCTTCCTCGGAAAGACCTTCCTGTATAAGGAAATCACGAACCACAGGAACTACCGACGTGTCCTCGCACATGACCAGCATCTTCGGGTGCTTGTTCGGGTCAAATGATATGAACCCTTCTTCCAATATCCTCAGTTTTGAAAGTCCTGCCCTCAGCATGACCTTCTGCCCATCCGAGAGGGTTATGAGGTCGCCATCTCTTTCTGCCGTGAAATCAAGAGGTAGGGCTGCAATCTCCTTTCTCTTGTCTATGGCTACGGTCTTGACAAGTCCGTGCCAGATGGCTTCTTTCAGGCCAAAATCTACTATTATGTGGGGGAAATAGTGCTTCTTCCTGCGATTGCCCGTGCCTGAAACCGTGTATGGCGTGGCTGAGAAATCAACCTGCATATAGCGGTCTCCTTTTATAGCGGCGATTCTAAGAAGTGCTTCCTGCCATCTCTTCTGGATTATCTCATCGGACTTCTTCATCTCGGCGAGATGATGGGCCTCATCGTTGAACACAACAAGGTCTTGTAGGTCGGACAGGAACTCCAGTTCCTTTCCATGCAGGAAAGCGTTGTCAAGCTGGTCAAGGGCGTGTCCTGCGTTCTTTCCCGGAGTTATCGGAAGGAGTTTTTTCACCGTTCCCGGTGGATTTTCAAGCCCTTCCTCGCTTTCCTCTTCCACGTTCTCGGAGAGAAGGTGCCAGTTTGTTATGGCTATCATTCCCTCTCCAGTGACCTTTCTTCCAATCTCCTTTTTGTTGGCAACCGAGGACTGAACGAAGCCAAAAACCTCTTCGCGGTATGCCTTCGGTATGAACACATCTGCATACCTTCTTATGTCGGATGTTTCAAAATCTCTCGTCCCGTCCTCTTTGACTTTTCCCAGATAGGCATCCAGAAGACGCTCATAAACTATCAGTCCCGGAGCAATCAGGAGAAAGTTCTTTGAGAAACGGCCTGAAGGAGTTTCCTCGTGCTTTGCGTTGAGATACTGCCATATCAGGAGCGCGTGCATCACCCATGTCTTTCCTGTTCCCGTGGCCATCTTCACCCCATACATCGGGTGGGAGTATTTCGCATTTCCAAGTTCCTCTATGTCTAGGCTGGCCAGTATGGAATTTATCGCTCCGGCTCCCCCTTCGTTGCCATATTCCAGAAGTTTCTTTCTGACAGACTGATAAATCCCGATGACATTTCTGACCTTAAGGACTTCATGTAGATATATTGTGTTCAGAATAGCTTGCCACTGCCCTTCATGGAAGTTCATGCTCCTGAGGTCTGCAAAACTTCCCTCCGGGTCCCAGTACTTCAGAAGGTCGCGGGTTATAGGTGTCACTTCCTCGAGGAAATCGCCATTTTCCCATGCAGTTCTCACGAGTTCCGTGAGATTTTCGGCCATTTCAAGCGGAAGCTTTCCGGTCTTTACGACCCTTGTCTGAGCCACCTAATCCACCTCCACCACCACAGCACTCTCGAAGCCGAAAACATCAACGGCCTTAACGCAGACCTTTCTTTTTCCTTCTCTGGCAGGAACATCCAGCTTTGCCCTCGTCTTGACCCTCAGGTTCTCGTTGTTCTCGCGGTAATCCTGCCACTTGCTCCTGAAGACCTGCCCGTCATAGTCCGGGTCTATGCTCCAGTACTCAATGAGGCTCAGCGGGTCCTCTCCCATGACCTTCTCCAGCTTCTCCCTGTTCTTTTCATCCAGAGGCAGGGCATCTGGAGAGAGAAGGATGTAGTTGTCCAGTTCTATGAGAAGTTCGTCTGTGTCGTCATTTATTCTTCTCTTCTGCACGGGTTTGACGGTCAGGTACTGAAGCGATGAGAACCTTATCTTTCCGCTCTTTATGAGCTTCTCATAGCTGGCCTTGGTCTTCAGTTTGTCCAGAAGGTCGGCCGGAATGACCAGAACCTCGAGTCGCGGGTCATCGATGCTCTTTATTACCTCTCCGATGTCTGTAACGAAATTCCATCCGAGAACCACCACTTTCTCCCATCCGCCCATGAAGGACTCCCTCAACTGCTGCGCTTTCTTCAGGGTTCTGTATCCGGTCAGCTTGTTGGGTGAATCCACATAGACGAGGGTCTTGGACTCCTTGATATAGCCGATATTGTTCGGCACGCCTTCCTGATGAGGAAACGGAAGTGCTCCATAAAGATTGATGACCACGTGGGCAAGGTCCCCGACCCTGCGGAACTCGGACTTCTCGAATTGCTCTTTCATATAGTCTCCGATGGACTGATAAAGGAACGGTTTGGCCTTCATGTCTATGAGTCGTTTACGGCTTATCATCACGGCAGGCTTTCCAAGTTCGGCCATAATCCACTTCCTTCCAAGCTTCTCGGCAACCGCTCCGGTGGTCCCGGACCCGGCAAAGAAGTCTGCAACTATGGAATTCTCATTAGATGACGCTTTTATTACTCTTTCAATAAGTTTCTCAGGTTTTTGTGTTGCATAGTTTACTCTTTCTGAAGATGTTCTTCCAACCATGTCTATTTCCCAAACATCTTTCATATTTACAAGAGTATACCATCCGATTTCATCCTGATATTCTTTGACTCCTTCGAACCTATAAGGTTTGAAACCTCTATTATATGATTTTTCTTTAAGAGGATTGAATATATAGTTGTCAGTCTTCCTATAAAAATATAGTATATCATGTTTTCTAGCAAAATATCTATCGGAAACACCACCACTTTTATATGCCCAAATAATCTCATTAACAAAATTCTCCCTCCCGAAAATCTCGTCCATTATGACCTTCACATAGTGTCCAACATGCCAATCAATATGCACATAGATGCTTCCCTGCTCGCTGAGAAGCTCTCTCATCAAAATCAGGCGGGGAACCAGCATCTCAAGGTATGAAACCGTGCCGTTCTTCCATGTGTCCGCATAGGCGAACTGCTCTATCACGGTTGGCCTCTGCTCGACGGTGGTTCCGGGAAGGGTTATCTTTGTCCTGTAATCGGCCTTTGAGTCAAAGGGTGGGTCTATGTAAATGAGGTCTATCTTTCCCCTCATCGAAGGCAGGCCGCTGGTAGGGTCGCCGGCAAGGAGTGCCTGCATCGCGAGAAGATTATCGCCATAGATAAGGCGGTTGAACCAGTCATCTCTTTTCTTTTGTTTTCCTTTTTTTTCTCCAAACACAGTTTGAACAGCAAGACCAATATCTTTTTTATCGTCATCTTCTTTTAGATAATTTTCATCAGAGTTTTTTACTGTTTCAGCAAAGTACCCCCCCTGCGGGGGCGGGCAGAACCAGTTCATTGGTCTGGAGCGTTATCCTGTTCTTCTTGGAAAGCCCGTCCAAAATCTTTTGAGCCTCTTTCTTTCCTCTCTCCACAATCTTCGGTAATTCCTCAATAAGCGTCCTTGCCATTTTTCACACCTCTTCAAGCTTTGTAATATGATTCAGAAGGGTGTATGCAGGATTCTATTAAAACATTTTGCATCTTTTTCAGTGATTTCCTACATGGGAGTTCTCCGCTATCTGTACTGGGGGCATCAAGATAACAGGAATCCCAGAGCTGAGGGGGAGACCGAAGAAGCTTTGCTTCGAGGGCAGAATTCTCAGAAAACAGAAATCTCGGGCTGAGGGGGAGA
>CAYYXK010000042.1:8375-13385 GCA_964475625.1 uncultured Thermoplasmata archaeon
GCTGAGGGGGAGATTCGAACTCCCGAGGGTAGAACCCACCGGCTCTCAAGGCCGGCGCCTTTCCGGGCTAGGCTACCTCAGCACAATTATGGGGAAAAGAGTGGTGATTAAATAGGTTTGGGAATCAGACGCTTATCTCGATAGCCTGCTTCTCTTCTTCAACGGGCATCTCTTCGGCATCTTCCACAACTATCTCCGGAGGTTCCATCACATTCCCGTTCTCGTCCCGAGGCATGATGTCCTCGACAAATACATCTCCGCTCACCTCATCCTGCCATATCCTGACCATGTTCCTTTTTGCGAGGAAAAGCACCGTTACGAAGACAGTGATGAAATCCTCTTTGGTTCCATCCGAGAGGGTGTAAACCGTCATCTCGTCCCCTTTGAAATCGATTATCCTCTGCCAGACATCTTTGATGTCCTCTTCTATGTCTTCTTTGTGGGCGGAATCCCTCATCTCTATCTTCTGTTCGCTGCGGAGCTTCTTTTTCCTTGATTCCATTCTTTTTCTGCGCTCTGCCTCTTCTTTTGCCTCTTTGAAAGCATCCACTATGTCGAACAGGGAGACATTCCTCTTTCCCGAGAATCTAACCGCCTTCTTTATCGGCGGGTCATTGGAATCTATGACCCTTCCCGTGTAGCTTATGTCGTCTATGTTCTCGTAGTCATCGAATTCCCACGGAGTCCAGTCCTCGAAGAAGAATTCCTCTTTGGTACCCGTTTCAATCCTCGACAGAGTTGCATCACTCTGCCTTTTAAGAACGGTCCATGCAAGAAGGATTATCTTTCCCGCCGCCAGAAAGTCCACATCACCGGAGACCTTCAACTTTGCAATGTATGCCCTTGAGAATTCCGCAAGGTCTATGTTCCATGGGTCGAATTCCTCATCCACGGCAAGGGCCAGAACTCTGGCTATCTCTCTTTCCACGCTCCCTTCCGGTATCTTTCCGTCCTTTATGCCGTGAAGTATATCGAGGTATGTCGAAAAGCGCTCACTTTCCTCATCGACGAATGCCCTGTGGAAGTTGAAATGGGCTTCTATCTCCATGTATCTATCGGTAACCTCGGTCATGCGCTCACCTCCGCGGCCTCTTCCTCAGGGGCATCCGGTTCGACCACATCTTCTATGTTCATCTGCTGTACTATGCGTGTTATCCCGTCTCCGAGGCTTGTAACACCTATAAGATGGTCGGCGTACTGCAGTGCGGCCTTCCTGAGCGAGACCATCAGGAACTGAGCTCTGGATGACGATATCTTGATTCTTCTGGCCATTATCTCCGAGTTGATTGTGTCGAGGTTCTGATCCGCCTCGTCGAATATATAGAATGCCGAGGGGTCGTATTCCTGTATCGCGAATATGAAGGAGAGCGCCACAAGACCTTTCTCTCCTCCGGAGAGAGCCTCTATACGAGTGACCTTCTTTCCCCGGGGTTTGGCGACTATGTTCATGCCGCCTTCAAAGGGAGAATCCCCGTTTTCAAGCTCAAGATAGCCCTCTCCTCCGCCCGACATCTCGGAGTAGACCCTCTTGAAGTTCTCATTGACCGCGCTGAATATCCTGAAGAAACCATCCTTTTTCTTTTGTTCCAGTTCCTCTTCCACTTTGAGAAGTTCGGACTTCTGTTCCTCTATCCGCCTGACCTCGCGCTCCATCTCCGAATATCTGGCCGATTGCGCATCATAATCTTCTATGGCCCTGAAATTGACAGGACCTATGCCGCTCATCTCAAGTTCGCACGACCTTATGGTCTTTCTGAGGGTATCCATCGCAGGTACGGGATCCGCTACTTCGATTCCGTATGAGGCGAATTCTTCCTCGGCCTCATCCATGCTGGTCCGTATGGCCTCGATCTGAGCTCTCATGCTGAGTATGTAATCCTCTTTTCCATTCACAGCATCTCTAAGCCTGTTTATTCTGGAAACCATCTCGCTCTTCTCTTCCACAAGTTCGTCCCTCTTCTTGCGAAGAGCCTCCATTTCGGCTTCCATTCCTTTGTTCATGGTAAGGAGGGCATCGAGTTCATTCTTTGCCTTGGACCTTTCTTCATTCTTGGATTTCCTGAGTTCTTCGGCCTCCTTTATCCGGGTTTCCGCTTCAAGTATCCTCTGTTTCCTCTCCGCCATCGATTTTTCAAGAGCATTTATCTGGGCGTTCAGAGAACTTATGTCCGCAAGAAGAGCGCTCTTCCTCCGCCTCAGTTCCTCTATCTCGCTTTCAAGTTCGCCCATTCTTTTCTGCATTTCTTCCGGCATGAGTGATTCCATCTCGTTCTCCATCCCCTCTATCTTCTTCGCCTGTTCGGAAACGGTTCTATCAAGCTCGGAAACAGTATCGTTGAGGACGGATATCTCGGATTCAAGTGTATCGATCTCATTTTTAATGCCAGTTATCATTTCACTCAGTTCGCCGCTTCTCTTCTCAGCCTCTTTGAGCTTCATAGTGTAGCTTTCTATCTTCGCAAGTGTTTCAGCATCCGCATCGGCCTTGTTGAGATATTCGTCGAGTTCCTCAAGCCTCGGCCTTATCTCCGCCAGCCTTGCGCTCAGTCTCTCTTCCTTTTCCCTTTTCTCCCTGAGTGCCCTTCCGAGTTCTTCGAGCTCCCTGAGCCTCCTTGTATTCCCTTTCTTTGAAGAGAGATTCCCGCCGACCATGGCTCCGCCCGCCTCTATCATCTCACCACCGGGAGTTACAAGTCGAACTCCACCCATGAGCCTCCTTGCGGTATCGAGGTCCTTTACGACAAGCGTATCTCCGAAGACATACCACATGGCGGAGCGATGGCGCTCGTCATATCTCGCTATCTCTATCGCAAAATCAATGGCCCCGTCCTTTCTAGCGGCCATGAGAGCGGTTCCGCGAGGTCTTCCGGCCTTCATCTTGTTGAGAGGCAGAAATGTCGCTCTTCCCAGTTTGTTGCTTTTCAGATATCGTATGGCGTTCGCACCGGCCTCGTCGTTCTCAACTATCACGGCATTCATCCTCGCACCGGCCGCGACTTCGATGGCCGTGGAGTATTTCTCATCATAATCCATCAGCTCCGAAACGCTACCGATTATTCCTTTGAGGACGCCTCTGTCCCTTGCATCCAGTATCGCATTTACAGCCGTATTTCCGGAGTTTCCCAGCTTAGCCTTCGTTTCCGCGTGTTTCTCGGCAAGTCTTGATAGTTCTTTTTGAAGCCTCTGAAGTTCGGTACTGACCTCTCTTTCTTCCACCCTTAGCTGAAAGGCTTCCTGTTTCATCTTTCTTATCTGCGCCGGACTGAACTCCCCTCCTTTCCGAAGCTCTTTCATCTGCCACTTCGCATCGCTCACTTCGAACTCGGCCTTCTTTTTCCTTTCTTCAAGCTCGGCTTTCCTCTCTTTCAGGGCCCTTATTCTTTCCTCTTTCTTTGCGAGTTCCTGTCTTGCTTTTGATAGTTCGGCGGAGTGCTCTTCGTTCTTTTTCCTGAGTCTGCTGGCATCTTCCCTGAGCCTCTTTCCTCTTGTGGATGATTTGGAGAACTCCGCTTTAAGGGATCCGTTCTCTTTTTCAAGGGCCGAGAGCCTTACTATGACATCATCCTTTTCGGATTCCAGAGAGGCTTTCCTCTCCCGAAGTTCTTCCAGTTCCTCCATCTCGTCCTTGAGCCTGCTGTTCTCCGCATCTATCAGCCTTCTGTAATCATTTATGTTGTCTTCGGCCCTTTCCATGCTCTGTTCCGCTCTTGCGATGCTGAGCCTGAAGGCATCTATCTGTTCCTTTATCTTCTTCCCCTCGTCGCCCCATCTGGATGCCATTTCATCATCCGTTCTTTCTATTTCGAGCTTTATCTCAGCGACCTTCTTAACAAGGTTCTTCATTTCGGCCTTTGAATCGCCAATCTCCTTTCTGAAGGATTCGATCGCCTTTTCCTTGGATTCGAGGTCTGCCTTCGCATTCTTTAGTTTCCTATATGCCAGTTGGGCCTGCGCTCTTTTCATTCTCTCGCTGAGTTCTCGGTAGCGGAGCGCTGATTTCCGGTCCCTTTCCAGTTCCGTTATCCTTGTCCTGAGCTCTTCCATGAGAACTTCTATCTTTTCCTGATTGGCTTCAAGTTCCACCCTTTTGTTCCGGGCTTTCTCCATTTCCGAGTCAAGATGAGTTATTCCCGCTATGCTTTCAAGTATCCTTCTTCGCTCCACAGCCCCCATTTTAACTATTGCAGTGACATCTCCCTGCTGGACTATATTGTATCCGTCGGAGGATATTCCCGCATAGGAAAGAAGTTCCTCGAACTCACGGAGGGTGGATTTGTTACCGTTTATGTAGAAATAGCTGCTGTATCCAATCTTATTTTCCTTGGAGCGCTTTATAACACGTGTGAGATGGATTTCTTCGTAGTCCACAGGTATCGTTTTATCTGAGTTGTCAAGTACGAGTGTTACTTTACACTTATCCGCGGGCTTTCCGCCTTCTCCACCATTCCATATCAGGTCAAGGAGGTTTCCCGCTCTTATGGCTTTGGAACTTTTCGGACCTATGACGAAGAGTATGGCATCGGTAATATTCGATTTTCCACTCCCGTTAGGCCCGGTTATGCCGGTAAAACCGGGAGTCAGTTTCACGCTCACCTGTCCTTTAACGGACTTAAAGTTCTCCATCTTTACTTCTTTTAGATACAAAGGTCCACCTCCTTGACGGTGTTTTTCCGGTCCTTGCGCCGCATTGCGCTCCGTTTTCGGGCGATTTCGGACAAATTTCATCCCTTCTGAGTGCATCCCATGTCCGCACTATGTCGGACAATTGTCAGATAATATGACGACAGTATTTAATAGTTTCGGTATTTTTGGCTGACAAATGACATACAATTGTATGACCACATATTTCATATCATTTCAGCATATATTGATATATGGCTCGTTAATACATGTATATGCTATTTACCACTGCAAGCTAATACATCTCATCTAATAAAGCTTTTCATATAGCGCCTTCGGAAGTATGCTGTCAAAATTCTTATATATTGCTTTAGTTAGTCCAGTCTAACT
>CAYYXK010000043.1:0-12626 GCA_964475625.1 uncultured Thermoplasmata archaeon
TATCGTCTCCTGTCCCAACCGCAGCAAGCTGCGGGGTATATTAATTAAATTAAAAGAAGATTACTATTTTGAAAATAATTTTAAGACGGTTATTGACACATCTCTTGAAATAGGAGATGTCACCACCATAGATAAAGTATTTTCGAGAGATTTGGAGATTTCACCTCCAGAGGACTGGGGAGATTTTGGAAAGGAAGATAGACTAGAAATTTCATTAAAGTTATATTTTCTTTATCTATTCAATAATGATGAAAAGAGAATAAAATTTATAGAGTATATTTTAGAGAATCTAAGAATGTATTTGGAGGCAGGAAATGACTTATTCGATTTGTACATTAAGAAACAAAGTTCAAATGATGAAAAATTGAAAAACCAGATAGAATCTATCAACAATGAATTTTATTATGCTAACTATCACCAGTGGTCTATTTGGCGCGGTAGATTGGTAAATGTATTTTATTCTCTGAATTCATTTCTTTCCAAAGAGGTGGAGTTAGGGATATCATACAAAGATGATTCTCAACTAACTGTTCTATTAAATGAACTGTTAGCCTCTCTTGAACAATTTGGCTCAATAGAGAGGAAGGGACGGAAAGAATATGCAAATTCGGACATTATAAAGATTGATGGTGGCGAGATGGAGTTAGACAAAAAAAAAAGGATTTGGAAAAAACACTAAAAGATATAATAAACACTCTAGAGAACATTTCAAAGTTAGAGTAATGTTTCACTACATCCTCAAACCACCCTCCCATAAATCACGCACAAATACCACCCAACGCGAACAGGCTCACTAGCATTATATCTTTCCGAAATCCTCAGATAGTATGAAACCTATGTATATCAAGCGTCAGTAAACCATTTGAATTAGCGCTCCTATCGAAAGCCCGCAAAGGAATACCGCAGGACATCGGGTCGGGAGGACAGAGATATAAGAATGTAATAAAAATGATGAATAGGTGCGGCCGAGGTGTGATTTCCCTCGCCCAACCAAACCATTTATTTTTTAAAAACGGTCGAACCCTTTAAATACTTCCATTCCGTTCTATAATCATGACAAAGTACCGCTATACGGTCGTCGTGGAGCGAGATGAAGATGGAATGTATGTCGCTTCATGTCCTGCGATTCAGGGATGCTATACGCAGGGTGAGACCTATGAAGAAGCCATGGAGAACATAAAAGAGGTCATAAAGCTCCACATCGAGGCCAGAAAAGAGGTAGGGGACCCGATAGCCTCATGAACTTCATATTTTTCTTTCAAGGTTTTCCATCACCGTTCTTATCATCTCCCTCCAGTTTGGCCTGAGGCTTCCGGGTATGAAGTGGTTTGTGGAATCTCCGATGTATCGGGAGCGCTCCAGAGCTCCTTCCAGCCTTTCCGTGAGAGATTCAAAGAAATCTCCCTCTATTCTGTAAAACTCAGTTCCGAAGGAGAGCGCTTCCATGAGTCTTTCTCTGTCGAAATCCATGTTGAGCATGTGGAAGGAATCGTATATGTCCTTGCCCTCTGTTCTGTTGTGGAGCGCCATGAGCTTCTTTGCCAGCAGGTCTTCAAAGCTGTATGTGTTGAACACCGAAGGGTATGCATCCATGAAAGGCGACTTTATCAGTTCCAGAGAGTAAGAGAGGTATTTTCCGGCGCTCAGATAGAACTCCACCTTCACCCTGTCCCTGTGCCCGAGCTCATTCTGATAGTAGCAGTCGAACCTCAGGGTCCTGTGGAGTATCCTCGGGCCACGGACATCGAAGCCCTCTATTTCCGCCATGCCTTTTTTGATCGATTCAATCCTTTCATGCAGGGTGCCGGATATGAGAAAATCGAGGTCTATGTCCTCGGAAAACCTGCTGACCCCGGTTCTGGCCAGATACACTCTGTTTATAGCAGTACCGCCCTTGAGCACCACCTGTTCAGGAAAGATCCCGCTGAGCTGTGAGAGAATGTATGATAACTTCTCATCCTTGGATATATAATTAAGCCCCAGTCCTGTTTTAGCGGCAAGATATCTCATTATCTCAATGTCCATCCGACCACCCCAGCATTCGCTCCTTTCCGAGATTGTCAATAAGCATCCATCTTCCGTCGAACTTCCCTCTGGAAGGTGCAGACGGCAGCAGCCTTGTCCTGTTTTTCACCCTCTTTCTCAGCGTTTCTATCACCTGCTCCGGAATGTCCAGATAGCCAGCATCATAAAGGGTCTCCAGAACATAGCCAGTCCTCTGACATAGAGATGGGGATGCGAACCTTTCGAAATAGGACAGAAAGACATCCCAGTCCATTTTGCCGGCTTCGTACAGTGCTCTGCAAACTCCCTCATATCCTCCGCAGTATTGCGGCCTGTAGAAGCAGTCGAAGAATGTTTTTTCCAGAGTGGATGTGTAAACTCCGCCGTGGATGCGCATTCCGGTGGCCCTTTTTCCCATTGAAACCGCCTTTATCAGATATTCCCCTATCTCCGTGCGTCCGGACCTATTCTCTGTAGCAACGAATATGGTAAAAGACTCGTATTCCATGAGCCCATATAGCCGGAGAGCCGATGAGAATGCTATATATCCCTCATAAATGCGAAGTGCTATGCGATACGGGTTCTCGAGAATCAGCCCGGAATCAGGCGGTTTTACCAGATACAGGCCTCTTTTTATCCTGTACAGATACCCCTTTCTCTCCAGAGAGGACAGGGTCTTTCTCAGCATAGAACCGCTCATCTCGGGAACCATCTCTTTCATATCCTCTGAACTGAGGATTTCAGCGCTCTTTATCGCATTATAGACGGACTGCTCGCTCTTTGTCATGTAGTAATTTTTCTGCATATAGTTACCACAGTGGTAACTTACTTAATAAATTTTTCTACAAACGAAGGCCTGAAATCATACTTTCAACTTCCGCAACTTTTATAGATAGAATTCACATCTTTTTGAATTCAAAGCCTCAAACCACCCCTATAACCCACGCATACAATCCACCCAGCACGAAGAGGCTCAGCAATGGCATCGCGAGTTTTCGATACACTTTGCTCATATCAGCCCCGAAGTACTCGGTTGAGAACACAAGGCATAGGTGCATGGGGGAGAAGAGCACACCTACGAACCCAGAAAGGTATGCGAGCGCGAGCATCGAAGGGCTGACCACTCCGCCGGGCATCAGCATCGGAAGTAGTATCGGAAATGTTATTCCTACGAATGCGACGGTCAATCCGGACATTACGCCAACCACCAGGGGGAGGACCATTACCGCGATTATCGGAGGTATTCCGTGGAGTTTCATAGATATCGGGAGGGCAGAGACGCCATCGGTATACTCCAGAGCGCCCTTGAATACCATTATCGCAAGTATTATGAAGAAAATATCCGCTCTCACGGAGTCCTCCAGCGCCGTAATCGTTCCTTTTATACCGAATCCCTTTTCTCCGCCGAAGAAGCTCTTTTTCAGGTCCGTTTCTTTCGGCTCCCGGGAGACATATTTTCCATATGAGTATACGGCTATTATCGCCAGATCCGTGATTATCAGCCCGTACATGAGCCCCAGCCCAACACCCATGGAGAGCGCTATGACCAACCATATTGGCCACAGGACCACCAGAAATTCAAGGATTCCGGAGACATCCTTTTTTCCGCTCCCTTTCTTCAATCCACGCAGCCCGAACCAGTAACCGACCCCGATGGATATCAGGGTCAGGGGGAACATGATGCTGACAACCGAACTCACGGCCAGTGAGAGTATGGCGGCAGTATAGATCACTCCCTGATAGAACGGCCATGAATACTCCCAGACATGCCGGAACCAGTAGTTCACGAAGGTCCTTTCTTCCGGCGATGTCTCCAGTTCGTCGGCCGCTTTCTTCACCATCTGGGCTGAAATGAGAGCTCCCGCAGGCATGGGAAGAAGCCCGATTATCGCAGGAATCACTCCATAGGAGAGCCTTGCATCCGAGAACGCCTTTTTCAGGGAATCGGATATCAATTCGAGCGTACCCGCAACTTTCATCAGCCTGCTCATGAAGATTACCATGAAGATGAGCGCCATGAGCCTGAGGGAATCACGGGAGCCCATAGATGCAAAGATGAGCATCACCGCTTCCAATCCGAAACCGTAGGAGGCATAAAGTATAACCGCACCCAGAGTTATCGCTATCGCCAGATAGACCTTCAGTCTTATGGATATCAGAATTATCGTGAAGGACAGCAACAGTACTGCGGTTCCAATATCCGGTTGCACACCTGTGCAAAAGACCCATCTATTAAACCTTTATACCCGAAGCAACCAAGATGCTCATGTCCATTAATGGAAATATGTATATAGGCACCACATTTGCGGGTCTGAGGAAATATCATGAATCCATCCACAGTTCTGCAATCCGGAGTCGATGCCGTGGCTTTCCTTGTTCTGATAGTACTTGTTATGGGCATAGCTTCTCTTCTCATAAGCAGAAGAACGGGCATATCTTACATTCCGCTCCTTATAATTTCCGGAATACTGGTCGGCCCGGTCCTAGGAATCGTTAACCATGTACTTGCAAGAGATCTTTTCTCCTATGTGCGTGTCTTCGGCCTTTTTATGATTCTATTTGCGGAGGGGCATCACTTGTGGCGTTCCCTTCTTCAGAAGAACCTGAAACCCATAGCTCTGCTTGACACGGCCGGGATATTGATAACCGCCATTCTTTCCGGTTGGTTTTTTTCAATAGTATTTTCCGTACCATGGAATGTCGGCTTTCTTTTCGGCGCCATAATTTCAGCAACAGACCCTGCAACACTAATACCTCTATTCAGACAACACAAGATTCCGAAAGATATCGAAACCGTGGTGGTTACGGAATCCATATTCAATGACCCACTGGCCATAGTTCTTACTTCTCTTGCACTTGTGTTCGTATTTCCCGAAGCTCCCAGCGCGCAGATTGTTGAGGCGATAGCAGAGTATATTTCCCTCTATCCCGCAGCAATAACATATTTTTTATATCAACTGGCTGTTTCTCTTATGCTCGGTGGAACAATAGCATATTTCGGGTATCTCGGTATAAAGAAGCTCAAACTCAGATTATCTCCATATGTGGAAATGCTTTCCCTTACCCTGGCTTTTGCAGGATTTCTTGCAGGAGAAATCGCACTCGCATCCGGTTTTCTCGTGGCGACGGTCATAGGCATACTTCTGGGGAATCACGATGACTTTTTTGGAGATACGACCGCATCCACTACCAATGCAGTTGAAAGGGATAAGAGATTCAACGACCTCCTATCCACATTCGCTACGGTTTTTGTCTTTGTTCTCTTGGGTGCAAGTCTGGACATATCTCATGCATCCTACCATGCAATAATATATGGATCTCTGGTGGCTCTTTTTGTGATTTTCGTGGCGCGCCCGGTTTCAACACTCATACTTCTTCCGAATCTGGGATGGAAAAAGACCCTTTTCATCGCACTCGAGGGGCCCAGAGGGGTTGTTCCCGCAAGTATGGCTAGCCTACCACTTGCTCTCGGATTTATGTATGGAGATCCCACCATGACATACTGGGGGGAGTTGATACTTTCTTCAATCCTTATAACCGTACTTCTTTCTGTGATTTTGGAAACATCTTGGTTAGTCTACTTGAAACGCAAGCTTCTGGAATGAAGAACCAACCGTAGCAAGATGCGGGGCTAGTAATCGAATGAAAAGATGTTATGGAATCGAAGCTTCCGGAGAACTCTTGAAAAGAGTTTGCAAAGTATTTTGGGATACTACAGCGAAAAAAGCCCCACCATCAAATCTTATATACTAGGTCTGGTATCGCCGCCCTGTACACTTTTCATCCTGCCCCAGTAGTGTCTCGAACTCCCTGCGGAGTTCTGCTCGTGCTGACATAATGGCACTCGTACGGACTCCTTGCAGAGTCCTAGTCGCGAAGATGTAACTTCGCTCCAGCGGCCTCCGCGGTCTAAAAACCATTCAGCACGCCCCGGTAGTGTAGCGGCCTATCATGCGGGCCTGTCGAGCCCGCGACTCGGGTTCAAATCCCGACCGGGGCGCATCTCTTTCTTTCATATATTTCGCCCCGCTTTCCGGCTTTTAAAATAATTTCGCTCGCATGGACATACGAGCAACGGTGGTTATGGCAGGACTTTTAAGGGAAGTCTCTGAGCGTGCCCCTCTTGACCGAGAGCGCTCACCATCCGATCTTTCAAAGGGAAGAAATTGAGAAAGACAAGCATTATATATTGCATTGCTCTTTATCAGGGGATGGTGGCATCGGATATGCTTGAGGATGTGAAGATAAGCTATGTGAAGAGACGTATACGGTCATATTCGAGCACGGGCTATCTGTTAATGATTTTTTATGCCATACTTTTCACTATCTCACTCTTTTATATGATCTACACACTCTTTAAGATAGATAGCTGGAACTCCAATTCGTATGTTTTTCTTTTTCCGATATTTTTGACGACCATATTTTCCATACTTTTCGTGACAAAGGCATTCGTACATGCCAGAAATGTGAAGAATGGGAAACCGGAAGAGATACTGGTGGTCGCATATACGGCGGCGCATCTCTTTCTTGAAGGTGCGTCGATGTTCCGCTTCATATCCGTCCTTATGATGACATATTCCTATAGAATGCAATTCGTTGACATATCCATGTATTTTTCATCATATGCGGGCATCCTCGCCCGTATCCTCGTAATAATCGCATATCTCCACATATTCCATCTACGCAGCGGATTGAGAGACCTCCAACAGGCTGAACATGCTCCGATGCACAGATCGAAGGATTACTTCGCACCACCGCCGAGCTGAATCTTCCTTAGGAAAGTTTTATATCATAGCCCATGATGACGAAATAGATTTCATGCGATATGCAGCGCTCTTGATTGTTGGTATGGTTCTTGTAGGGGTATTCGCCTCCACAGCATCCGCAGAGATAACCGAGGTGAGCATACATCCTTCGGAGAGCGCTCAGATGGCCTCCAGAATATATGACAATCTCATAGTATGGGAGGATTACAGGAATTCTCCGGGAGGTGTGTATCTCGGGCCCGGAACCGGAAACCCGGACATATATCTCTACAATATCAGTTCTGGAAGGGAAGAACCGATATGTACGGAACAGCACGCACAGCAGAGCCCTGATATATGGGATCATCTCATAGTATGGGAGGATTACAGGAACGGAAATGCTGACATCTATATCTACGACACAAGCGACCCTGCGCAGCCGGCCAACGGGACAAGGCTCACATTCAATTCCGCAAGGCAGGTCCAGCCGAAGATATGGGGCAAGCATGTTGTATGGATAGACTATAGGAACGGCCTTGATGGAGACATATACTTCTATGACCTTTCGGTGGACTCGGACGGCGACGGCATTCCCAACTGGAAGGATACGCCGTACGGTGCCGGAGATGCTGAAATGGCGATAAAGCCCGTATGTGCAAATATCTATGAGCAGCGGGATGTGGCCATATACGGAGACACCGTTGTCTGGAAGGATTACAGGAACGATACAGGAAACGGGGACAGGAACATATTCGGATATCGTCTCTCTACGGAGGAGGAATTTCAGATAACTACTGAGAAGCACAACCAGTTCCAGCCTGCGATATATGAGAACACGGTCGTATGGGTGGATATGAGGGACGGGGTTTCCACGATATACGGAAAAAACATTGAGACAGGGAGAGAATTCACGATCGCTCCGGATGGAAATGCGCAGAACTATCCGGATATATACGGAGACATAGTCGTATGGTCGGAAAATACCGGCAATCGGACGGTCATAATGCTCTCAAAAATCGGAAACGAGGAGTCGAGGCAAATAACGGGCGACTGGCCGCAAATGAGCCCTTCGATATCTTCGGCGGGTGTGGTATGGGCCGACGGCCGTGACATCCGACAGATGAACGGAAGGGATTTTTCGATATGGAATATCTATTTCCTGCGCTCCTCCGAAGGGAACATGCCTCCCGAGATATCCGATGTGAATATCGGCGCTCCCGACGGTTTTTCATACGGAAAGAGTACGAACATAAGCATCACTGCCCGGGTGTATGACCCGGAAGGGGACAATTTCACGGTGTTTGTCAACATTATGGATGAATCATACAGGATGTATGACGACGGAATGCACGGGGACGGAGATGCCGGAGACGGTACATACGGAGCTCTTCTGAACATAACTCCGAAATCGAAAGAGCTCCTGATAACGATAGATGCCGAAGACGATATGGGCGCATCCTCCATGTTTACTAAGAGCATCGAGGTCAGCGGTGCACCGAATCCCGTGATGGCCTTGATAGGCTTGGGCGCTGTCATACTTGTCCTTGTCGCCATCATTGCAGGCGTATATTTCATAAGAAAAAAGAGTCTTGAGATGGATGAGAAACACGAAAAGGAAAAAGAGAAAGAGGGCTCCAAAAAGCGCTAATCCGTCTTTTCATCGGATTTCTTTTTCCCGGCCCGTTTTATGACGCCCGCAAGGGTGTGAAACTCCCATTTCGTCGGTCCGGCCCGTGCGATCAACCTTCTGAATGTTATGCTTGCCCTTTTCCTCTTGAAAGGAGGCCAGTCTATCGCTTCAAGGAGAATATCGAAGTAGTCATAGAGCCTTTCCCTTTCTTCGGCGCTCGCCGGCGTACTTGTACGCGTATCTTCCGCTCTATCTTTAAAAAGTTCATAGAATATCACCGTTGCAGCATGTGAGAGGTTCAGTACCGGATAATCGGGGTCGGAGGGTATGGTCATGAAAAGGTCGCATTTCATGAGTTCGTGGTTGTAAAGCCCGTAGTCTTCCCTTCCGAGCACAATCCCTATCTTTCCGGGATAATCTACGAATTTCTTCGAGAACTCCTCTACGGTCATGGGCACTCTTATGGTTTTTTTCTCACTGTCTGTGATTCGGGCGGAGGTCGCTACGGACATGTCCACAAGTGCCACCGCCTCCTCGAACGAGTCCACTATCAAAGCGTTATCCAGTATATCCTGCGCGTGCATCGCTCGCGTATATGCCTCGTCCCCTATGTTCCTCGGACTGACGAGAATAAGCTCCCTCAATCCGAAATTTGACATGGAGCGGGCAATGCTCCCTATGTTGCCGCCGGTTTTGGGCTCGACGACTATCACGGAGTATTCAGCCATTTTTCTTCTCCAGAGTTATGCCCCTCTGCCCGTGATAATGTCCGGAGCGCTCCGAGTATTCCATCTCAACGGCATCCGTAAGAAGCTCGAAGACCATCTGGGAGAACCTCTCGCCTATCGGGTATTCAATGGTGTTCCGGGATGCATTCAATGCGGAGAAGGTCAGTGTTCCGTGAAAGCCCGCATCGATCTTCCCGAATGCGGCGATTATGCCCTTCCTTGCCCATGAGGTCCTTATCCAGAGCTGTGCCGCAATTTCAGGGCCGAACTTCACATATTCCGTGGTGGAAAGGGCGAACCATGTCATCGGAGGTATTTTCGCGGTCCCTTCACTTATCTTCTCGTCCTTCGAAGGTATGTATATCTCGGAAATCGAGAGGTCATATCCGTTGGGGGTCAGGTTCTTCTCCGCAAAAGGCTCTATTGAAAGCCTGCCTTCTTCCATGAATTTCTTTATCGTTCGGTCGGAAAGTATCATTCAAGACCCTCCAGAAGGGATATCATCACGGATTTGGGGTCCTTTGCCTTGACTATTCCGGATGCGAGAAGCACTCCTTCCGCACCGAGTTCAACGGACTTTTCAACATCCCCTTTGTTTTTCACTCCCGCACCGCAAAGCACCTTCACATCCGGATTTATGCGCTTCACCACATCCACTGAACCGGAAACTATCTCCGGCTGAGCGCTCGATACGGAGATATCGCCGCCTATTAGTTCCGGAGGCTCTATCGCAACATATGTCGGAGAAAGGGCGGCAGCCGCCCCGGTAACATCGATATTATTTGTACAGACCATCGTTTCAAGCCCGTTCTCGTGCGCTCTTTTTATGGAAGCGTCGATGTCCGCCAGAATCATCCTTTTCTCCGAGTGGTTTATCATGGTTCCGACGGCTCCCGCCTCTTTTACCATTTCGGCGGTTATCGAACCGGTATGGCCACCAGGCCTGTAATAATCCGTGTGCTGTGCGAAAACAGGCAGTTCCACGGACTCGGCAATCATCCTGAGGTCAACAAGGTTCGGAATGATGATAACCGTATGTTCGAAGTCCTTTGCCGCATCCTCTATCTGTCTGGCGAGATTCAACGCCATCTTTCCCGTGGCCTCCGCATATACCTTGAAACTGACCGCAATAAGTGGTGTCCTTAGCATAAGGGTGGATTGGAAAGGGGTAAAAAAAGTTACTGGTTCCTTTTAACCATGACTTTGTGGTGGGTCGTCAGGTATCCGGCTATCCTGTTCCTCATCTTTTTTGTGGGGACATCCGTCATCTTTGCCACAAGTTCCTTGTTGGCATCAAAGTCGTCACTGACCATGTCCGGGAACTTCTTTTCTATTTCGATTGCGACTCTCTTTATGTATGTTGGCCTTATATTGCCCATGTTCAGACCTCAAAGGGCAGAAAAGAAGGTTATTAATAAAGATTTAGGTCGTATCAGCAGGCACATGCGGGAATATCGGCACGATATCCTTTTCAGGATTCATAAGCCGTTCGTACCAGAGTTCCGTCCAATATTTTATTATCTCACTCTCCAGCATCATCCGCATCACCTTGTTGAAATCTTTGCACAAGGAGATATATGAATATTTCGTTCAAATCTGTGTATTGAGATAATAGTTTTTCATGCGGAGCGCATCCTCTTCGATAAGAGGGCTTTCGGATATAACGACTCCCGCGACCTTTCTCTTTTTAAGGCATTTCATAAGTTCTTTCCACTTCATATCGGATTCTTCAAGAGGAATGTGCCTTCTCTCACCCTTTTCCGTATACTCTATCCCGGACATATGTATGTGCATGTTTCGCAGGGATTCTTTTCCAAGCCCACCCTCCATCATATCCATCACGGCACAGAATTCTTTTTCGCTATTGTATCTTCCTGCGCTCCTCGCATGCAGATGTGCGAAGTCTATGCATGGCAACACATTCTCGAATTCCTGAGAGATGGCAATCAGGTCTTCGAGACCGGAGAACTGGCTGGGTTTCCCGGTTGTTTCCGGCCGGACCCAGACACCTATGCCTTCGTCATTCAGGACATCAACGACATTCTTGATTCCCAGCCGTACCCTTCCATATGCTCTTTTAGGGGGCATATCCTGGAAGAAACCCGCATGAAATACGACGGAGTATCCTCCCGCAAGGTAGCATATTCTGGCGGTATCCAGAAGCCTCTTTATACTTGCCTCGACCTTCTTTTCGTCATTACTGGCAAGATTTATGAAATAAGGGGCATGCGAAGTAAGGAGAACATCGTTTTTCTTTGCCACATCACCGAGCTTCTTCGCTGTTTCCTTTTTCATCCCCACTCCCCGAACGAATTCAAGTTCCATGGCGCTCAAATTCAGCTCTCTGACCCGCAGAATACCGCTCACACCATCTCTTTTTTCGGAGGATATCGGGATTCCCGCCGTTCCGAACCTGAGTTTTGTTGCCATCCACCCGGTGATTACCACACAATGCTTATATAGGTAACCAATCATACTACCGACAACTGGTGAGTTGATGCGCACCGTAAAGAGGAAAGACAAAGAAGAGGGCGTTTCTGCCGTTATAGGCACTGTGATGGCGCTCATGGTCTTCATGTTCCTGTTCGGAATGATACAGAATCAGTATGTTCCGATAGCCATGAAGGATACCGAGGCCAACCACATGACACAGGTCGAATCGCAGTTCAGTCAGATGAAATACGGGATAGATTCCCTTATACTGAACAATGCGGTCAATTATTCCATGTATACCCCCATGACATTGGGTTCCGAGGGAATGCCCGTCTTTGCCTCGCAAACACCGGGATATCTCGGACTTCTCCCTAATGATGAGTATTTCAATGTCACATATGCTCTGCGGGAGAGCACGGGTACAACGCACATTTACAGCAATACCTCCGGCATGGTCAGAATGTACTGTCCGAACAGGTATTATGTTCCGCAGATGTACGCATACACGGCAGGGGCCATAATACTCTATCAGGAGAACGGTGCCGTTATGAAGGCCGGACCGAACATCAGAATATCCAATGAGAGCGGCGACCTTTCCGTGTTCATGAATCCCGTAAGGATAATCGGTACTGAGATAATCAAGGGGGGTACGGACACGGAAGGAGTGTACTCTTCCCTCATATACACATATACTTCGACTTCCAATGCGAACACATCGACCTTCATGTCATCGGATCTGTGGATAAACATAACCACCATATTCCCTGATGCATGGATGGAATGGATGAATTCTACCGCACGCTCCGCAGGATTGGGGCCGACGGATTACAGTGTCTCCTCACAGTTGAAGGATTCAACGGTGTTCCCAAATACATATACAGTAAAAATTAATATAAAGAATGTTAAGATAATTACCATATCTCGCTCACTTGTGGATGTATCTCTGGAATCACAGTAATACCTTTGCAGAGATATGTGAAATTACCTAAGAACGCTTAAATATGTTAATCAAAAAGAACATTCGAGGTGTAGAAAATGAAAAACCCCCGTGAAAGGAAAGATTCGGGCGTTTCCGAAGTAGTGGGT
>CAYYXK010000044.1:0-12122 GCA_964475625.1 uncultured Thermoplasmata archaeon
GACACTGACGGCGACGACCTTCAGGATGCGGAAGAGGAATACGGATGGACCGTCGAAAGGGACATAAACGGCGACGGAGACATGGATGACACCATCCAGTATAGAGAACTTCTTTACCGAAGAGAGACCCTGCTTCCCAGAGGAGGAGAAGGCGGAGAGGGAGCAGAGATATGGTCTTCTTGGAATAATGGGGACACAGACGGAGATGGGATATGGGATGCATGGGAGAAAGAATATCACACACATCCTATGTCTATAGACACAGACTATGACGGATTGAGCGATCACTATGAGCTTAATACATGGCTCGACAAAGGAAAAGGTGATGGCACAGTGGGGCGCACGGATCCGCATATGGCAGACACAGACTATGACGGATTGAAAGATAAAGAGGAAGTAGACATATACAGAACAAATCCAATAAATGACGATACCGATGGCGACGATGTCCAGGATGGGGACGACATGGATCCGCTGGTTGACCTGGCCATAACTGTGAATATAAGGGAATATCTTCAGAAAGATATAGAGGAATATACAGCCGGGCGTGACTCTGAAACGTGGACTTTTTACGACCTAGGAGGTTTTTTCTTAAAAATATCTGTAGATGGTGAATGGGAAGAAAGCGCGCGTCCGGGAAATATATCAGATATAATTATCCTAAGCTCGCACGAGTATCCTAGATGGAAAACGACATGGGACATACCTGATGACGCTGAAGAAGTGCCCATAAAAATTGAGCTCTGGGACGATGACGGAGATACCGAAGAACAAATGGACATAAGTGGTGATGGACAATCGTGTGACATCATATATGATCTTACAAAGGGTATATGGACCGGTGATGATTATCTAGGCGATCCGAATGGATATGGGCATGTCAGCGGTGATGAAGATGGGAGCACGAATAGATTCGACTATGATGCAGATGTCTGGTTCGATATAACATTGAATGATTATGATGGAGATGGGATGCCGACCAAATACGAGGTGGAAAACGGACTGAATCCGGCCGTGAATGATGGTGAAGACGATGCGGATGGAGATGGTATGACCAATTACTTCGAGTGCAAATACGGCTTTGATATGAATGATCCGTCGGATGCGGAGGAAGATGCCGATGGTGACGGACTTCTAAATGTGTGGGAATGTCAGCTAGGCAACAGGAACCCGAGAGATACTCGCAATGTTTTCAAAATAAGCCTCACCGTTTCGCTTGAATGGGATGCTGATGAAAATGAAATACAACAGTTCAAAGATGCCTTCAAAGGTGCAAGTTTGTATCTGATGACTGTAACTGATGGATACGTATATATTTCAGATGTTACTATATATAATGATGGAGCGCATTGGAACGACGTGAATATCAGAGTCGAAGAAGGATTGTCTACACCAGACAATGATGTAGTGTGGCCCAATTCACCTGTAAATGGATATTGGGATGGGATAAACACTATCTCTTGGAACGAAATAAGTATCCCACAAAGATTTAAATATGATAATAGTGATACTGTTTATACAGCAGAAACTGGAGGTTATTACTCCATGTTGGTTCACGAAATAGGACACTACGTGTTTGGATTTTCTGATGAATATGGGTATTACTATTGGGGGTTCAAAAAATATGATGATAACGGATATACTATAGACTGGAATTCTTTAATGCAAAATAACCTTTTTTACATGAGCTACCACCAATGGTACGATACCTGGTTTTCCAATCATCCAGACTATCCAGAAACTGCTCAATGGCATGACAGGGGCATGTCATGCTGGGAATGGTTCGTCCAACATATGGGAAAAGCGACGTATTACAGCGCATTGATTGACTTCAGCGAGGAAGCGATGAGCGAGGATTATGTGCCATATACGATTTCAAATCCTTCGGATGCGTTTGGCCAGGGTTATTATACATCTTCGCCCCCAATGATAGATGTTAATTACGCCTTTTCTTATGTTTCACGTCTGGTATATGCGCCTCAATACCTACACGATGAGCTCCCGCCGGAGGAGAATGCATTCCACACATATTCAGAGATATATGAAACAGAGCAACTCGCACCGAACATGGACATCACACACGTCATGAACATAGAGGTGATATCATGAAGCCGGAAAGATCGTATAAGATGGTTATATTTCTCATTATTTTACTTTTAGTTGCAATCTCGATCATATATGTCTTTATTAATAATGAAAACATTGTTGAAGAACAAACTCCTCCTTTGTGTGGTGCGTTAGGAGACGTCAAAATAGACGAGGAAAATGATACGGTATCATTTACTATTGTTCTGTCAGAGCCAGAAAAGGTCAAGCCGGGAGATTGGGGGTTAAAAATGACGGGTCCAGATGGGGCATTGGTCGATAATTTCAGTTATGAATACATAGACGTGCAGAAAGACAATTTTCTGGATTCAGGAGACATAATCATAATACATGACAGGAGCGAATACATTAATGGAAGGATATACATCTTTATATCTGGCTATACAGGCGCTGTCGCAGGTGAAATCATATGATGCACGGTGAACGAAAAAGAGATGAAATGACTACAGACTTCAGCGAGGAAGCGATGAGCGAGGATTATGTGCCGTATGGGGCTAAATATGCTGAAAAAATGCAGAGCTGTTCTTGAGATACGTTTTATCCAACCAGTTCCTTCGCGGCCTTCTTCTCGCTTATCCCTTTGGAGCGCGCATAGGTCCTTATCTCGTTTATGAGGAACATATACCTTTTAAAGCCCTCCGCCCCGTCCTCCTCCTCGCTTATAGCCTTGCTGAGCGATTCCTCCATGCTGTGGTGGTAGTTCTTGAGCGCTCTCTTCAGATATTCCCTGTCCTTACTGTCCATCTCTCCACTCCCTGCATATCTCGACGAAGTTGGCGAATATGTCCTTTCCGTGCTCCGTGTTGTTCACCTCGGGGTGGAACTGGAGGCCGAAAAGGGGCTTTTCCTCATGTTTCATCGCCTGAACCTTACAATTTTCGGAGTGCGCCAGAGATATGAAGCCATCCGGAAGCTTTGTGACCTCATCGTTGTGGGATTCCCATGCGATGAATGAATCGGGAAGCCCTTTGAAGATGTCATCGTGCTCGTCTATGAATACCTGTGTTTCACCGAACTCCGGAACCTCCGAAGGCTGCGCATCCCCTCCGAAGACAAGGGACATGAACTGGTGGCCTGCGCATATTCCCAGTATCGGGTACCTCGCCTTCTTCAGGTATTCGCCGTTGTTCCCCATCTTCTCGGAGCTCAGGCCTATCCTGGGCGCTCCCCCCGAAAGTATCAGCCCGTCAAGGTCCTCTATCTCCTCGAAAGGCGTGGTGTTGGGTATCATCTTCGTATCCACGCCAAGCTCCCTGAGAACCCTCCATTCGCGGTGGGTCCACTGGCCTCCGTTATCGACCACATAGATGCGCATGGGCCGTCATGCGGCTATGATAAAAAGATTATTCCCTGCCCGGTATCGGGAATCCCAGGGACATGATGACAACGAGGAGGGACATGACATGGACGGCAAGGACCATCGCAGGCTCGCTTGCGAGTTCGAAGGGGAACATGCAGAGGGTTGCGGAAAAGAGTGCCGAACGAAGTATTGCGGAAAATGTTGCAGGAATTAATGCGCTCTTCGCCCCGTATTTCATGCCGGTATATGCGATGTAAAGCATCAGGATCGGAAGGAAAATAAGGCTTGACGGGTTTGAATGCGTCGTGAAGGGCACCACCGGAAGGCTGAGGAATGCAAGGCCCATGGACATGAGTGTCACGAGGAGGAGTTCCTTCCAGACCATTCCGTAGCGCTCCACATACATCCGTGCCAGTTCCTCCGGCGGGCCTATCTCCTCTATGGCCTTCCTTATCCCTTCCTCTCCGCCTCCGTTCTCCTCCGCAAGCGAGAGTATCTGCATCCTGAGGTCCCTCAGTATCTCCCTTTTCTTCCTGCGCTCTATCCCTATGAGGTTGCGTTCGACCGCATTCACATAGTCGTTGAGAGCGCTCATCCGTTGCCCATTGTCGTGCCTGTTTTAAGGTTTACCACCGCCAAACTTTAAAAGGGGAACAGGTATGAGGGTGCCGATGCTGAGAGGCTATTCACTGAAGAACAGAATAAGCATATTTCTGCTCATGCTGATATCAACCCTTCTGATAGGGGCAATAGGTTATGCATACATCAAGACGAACATAGAAGGTGGGAGCGCCACGGTGCTGGATTCCGTCTACTGGGCGGCGGTCACCATCTCCACCATAGGGTACTCCAACAACGGCATATATCTGACTAGCGCGGCGGGAAAGGCATTCAGCATATTTGTCATAGCCTTAGGAATATTTGTGATATTCGTGGGCGTCCAGATAGGTGTCGGCCCATGGTTCGAGCACAAGCTTGAGCACATGATGGAGAAGAGGAGAGCCCCGATACCGAAGGAAGGCCATGTGATTGTGGCGGGGATATCCGAACTGGGAGAGGAGAGCGTCAACGAGCTTCTCAGAAGAAAGATACCCGTCGCTGCGATAGACGATGATGAAGCCCGTCTCAGGCCTCTGCTTGAAAGGAACATACCGATAGTGCTGGGGGACCCGACCAGAGAGAGCGTCCTGAAATCGGCGAACATAAAGGAAGCGAGGGCGATCATCACGGCATCCGACGACACAACGAACGCTTTCGTGGCCATAACCGCAAGGCACATAAAGCCGGACATACGCGTCGCATCCTCCGCATCCAGAAGGTCATCCCTCAAGGTTCTCCGGCATTCGGGGGTCAATTCGGTGGCCCGTTCGAAATGGATCTCCGGAGAAAGGCTGGCGGCAAAGGCCATAGGAGAAGAAGCGGCGGGCAGGGAACTGGAAAAAGGCACATATCTCTATCAGGTAGAGGTCAAAAGATCTTCGAAAATGGGTGGTATGAGCATGGGTGATGCGGTGAAGAAATTCGGCGGGATTGCAATAGTCGGAGTAAGGAGAAAAGGAGAGTTTCACCCCTACAAACAGGAGATGAAGCTCATGGAAGGAGATGTCATCCACCTGATAGGTGGCAGAGAAGCCTTCCACAAAGCAAAGGAGGCCGTGTGATGTCTCTGATAATCGTGTGTGGATATGGAACAGCGGGAAAAGCAGCCGTTTCCAGACTTGAAACTGAGACCGGAAACATAGTCATAATCGACAAGGATGAACAAGCACTTCGCGGCGGCTCCCACACCACGGTCGTGGGCGATGCCACCGACGAGGATACGCTTAGACAGGCCGGAATCGAAATGTCGGACACACTTATCGCCACGGCGGGCTCGGACATAGTGAACTCATTCATAATACTCACTGCCAAATCCATAAAACCTGAGATCTCGATATATACCGTTGCCGAACGGATGGAGAATATAGACAAGCTTTACCGTGCGGGAGCCAGCCATGTCGTGCAGGAATCCCTCATAGGTGCAAGGGAGATGGTTGACGGAGCGCTCGGATATTCCTCCGGCGATTCAAGGATATACTTGGGAAGCGGGAACGAACTGCATGTGATTTCTCCGGAGCGCCCGGGAATGTGCGGTGAAGCGACGAAGGGCTCCGGCGCCGCGATAGTCGCCATCAGAAGGGGAAAGAAGATCCTGCCGAACCCCGACGGTTCTGTGAAGTTCTCGAAAGGAGACGTGCTCTATGCGGCAGGCAGTGAGAGGGAGATAGAACTCTTGAAGAGGCTCATAGGCGGGAAATGAGAGATCGGAGGGGAGTAGCGGGAAGGACGCCTTGCCTTGGTCGCCAGACGTCTCAGCTCAGCATTTTGAACCGCTCACACTCGAACTATATGCGCGCTGCATGATATGCATGGGTCGTATGCCCGGATTATCCTCTCGGCCTCGAAACGCAGAAGGTTCTCATCGAACTCTTTACCGTTCAGACCCTTTTTGAGCGCCATCTCCACATGCTCGAAGTTGAAGGCCGTCGGGGTTATTATGTTCGCATACTCCACCTTTCCGCTCTTTCCGACACGGTAATGATGTATAAGAATACCTCTCGGGGCCTCCACCGCCGACACACCCTCGCCCCCGTCGAAAACAAGGTTCTCTTTCGAAGGGACATAGGGCCTTTCCATGAGCTCTTCGGCCATGTCTATCGCTTCAAGGGCATAGTGATACGATTCAAGCCCCTGTGCCAGATTGTTGTGGTGAATGTTGAAGGAGGGGAAGGAATCCCATATCTCCCGCGCCTCTTTCCTGAGGTGTTTGTGATTGATATTGAGCCTTGGCAGTGCCCCCACCATGAAACCCTTGTCCTTGATATAAGAACGCTTCGTTGTGTTCGGGGGAACGACCCTTTCCTCGATGTGCCCCGTGTATTTCCGTGCCGGGAAGGAAAGACCGCCGGTACACTTCAGTTCTCCGTGCAGCAAAGGCACATTTTTTCCACCATACAGGGCAAGGTGTTCGGAGGGGACTTCGACATCAGGGTACTCCAGATCCGCGAATACCTCGGCGGTGAACCTCAGTTCATTCAGAATGGAGCGCATCCGGTCCGTATAGGCCTTCATATCCTTTTTTTCAAAGCTCTTCGTCATCTTTCCGGGAAGCACGGTGCACGGATGGACCATCCTGCCACCTATTATCTCGGTCATCTCATTGCTCTTCTCCTTCATGCGGAAGGCGCTCCGTACCAGTTCTTTGTATTCGGGATATGCGTGGAGAGCGCTCTGCTTCCCGACATAGTCCGGCCATGTCAGGAAATAGAGGTGAAGTACATGGCTCTGGATATGAGCGCTGTATGTCAGAAGTCTTCGTATCTTATCAAGCTCTTCCGGAGGACTGAACCCTGCCGAGTCCTCTATCGCCATGGCTGAGCCTACCGAGTGTATGACAGTACAGATACCGCATATTCGGGCGGCAAGTTCGGGTATCTCGTCCCATCTGCGGCCCACCAGTATCCCTTCGAAGTAACGAGGCCCTTCGTGTATCCCGAAACTGACATCCCGCACGCGGTTTCCATCCATTCTTATGTTCACATGTCCGTGACCTTCCACCCTTGTGACAAGGGGCACATCAACTTTTTTCATTACGGCATCCTCCTCGCATATTTGTTATAGAGCGCTCTTATTTCCTCATCCGAATAACCCGCCGATTTCAGGATACGGACATGGGATTCCACATTCATGTCCGGATACTCCCCTCTGCATCCCGTACAATGCATTCCGTTGGAAGGACATCTGGCAGCGCAGCCTCCCCGAGTCACCGGGCCCATGCAGGGCTCTCCCCTCTCGAGAAGACAATCATTCTCTCTAAGCACGCATTCCGTGCACACACTGTAATCCCTATCCCGGTATTCCATGTCCATCACAAGGGCCTTCACCAGTTCCAGAAGCTCTTTTCTCTCGAAGGGACAGCCGTATAGTTTGGCATCCACGTTCACATATTCGAATATTCCTCTGGGTATCAAGCTGGCCACCGGTGAGGATTCGCCATACTGCATCCGTACCGCATGCTTGATCCCGTTCTCTTCGACCATTCGCTGAACGCCCCCGTAACAGGCACATGTTCCGAGCGCGACCAGAAGCCCGCTTCTCTTTCTGAGAGACCTCAGGAGTTCGACCTCGTGCTCCGTTGTCGGCGAACCCTCTATGAACACGATATCGAAATCCCCGTCATGATTCCCCGTCATGAGTATCTGGGCCTCGCTTATCTCCAGTATCGAAAGCAGGTCCAGTATGTGGGATTCCAGATTAAGGAACTCGATCTGGCAGCCGCTGCAGCTGCTGAGTGAGAATATTCCTATCTTCATCACTGTATCCCCTCCGTCTCTTCCGGTCTTTCGGGCCATGAAAGCAGTTCCTCAATGCTGAATACGGGGCCATCCATGCAGGCATAATGGCCGCCTACCTGACAGTGGCCGCACATACCCATGCCGCATTTCATATGCCGTTCCAGCGACATATGGACATTTCCGGGCTCGAATCCGCGGGACAGAAGCTCCTTTGCTGCGAACTTCATCATTATCGGCGGGCCACATACGAGGGCCACCCCTTCGGTGTCCATGCCGCACTTATCGAAGAGTCCGGTGACAACCCCAACATCCCCTTTCCATGCAGGGCAGATATCCGGTGTGTATTTCTCGCAGTAATCAACGGTGACGAGGACTTTCATATATTTTCTCCATTCCGACAGTTCTTCCTTGTGAAGTATAAGCTCCGGGTTTCTTGCGCCGTAGAGGAGAACGACATCCCCGTAGTCCTTCCGGTTCATAACGATCTCCTTTATGGCAGGTCGTAAAGGTGCCAGTCCTATTCCACCCGTTACAATGAGCAGGTTCTTTCCCTTTGACGATTCCAGAGGCCATCCGTTGCCGAAGGGCCCCCTTATGCCTATCGTATCACCCACTTTTTTTCTGTGCATCGCACGGGTAAGGTTTCCCACGGCCCTTATGCAGAGCCTGAGCCTTTCGGAGGAATGGGAATTTATCGATATGGGGGCTTCCCCGTATCCGGGTATCGAAACCTCAAGGAACTGGCCGGCCTCGTTGTTCACCGGTCTGTCGAAGAAGAAGGTCCATGTGTCGTCGGTCTCCCGGATTATGCGCTCCACTCTTATCTCTTCGGGAATGTATGTGTTGTTCATGTGCTCCCCCCCTGACATATGCGTGTGAGTATGTCCCTGAGGTCTATGTTCGCATTGCATGCCTCAAGGCACCTCCCGCATCCGGTGCATGCGAAAACACCGTAGCGCTCATAGGGATAGTAGAACTTGTCGTAGACCCTGTACTGTACTCTCGCCCTCCTTTCTCCTCTGAAATTATGCCCTCCGGCCACCATTCCGTATCTGAAGAGGTGGCAGGCATCCCATACCCTGATTCGTTCTCCTTTCCCGTCAAGCCCGACCTCATCCGTAATGTCATAACAATGGCAGGTGGGACACACCATATTGCACTTGCCGCACGCAAGGCATCTTTCCGTCAGGTCATCCCATAACGGGTTTGATATCCCGTTCAGCATGGCATTTATTATCTCATCTTCAGGAAGGGGCTCCCAGTCTATGGAACCCTCGACCCATTCGATCTCCTTTTTCTTTGCAGCGATATCGTCTTCCCCCGCATAAGGGACTTCGAGCGCATCCATCAGCCGTTTTCCTTCCTCACTCCCGACATCCACCACAAAGGAATCTCCCGTGTGGGTAAGCCACAGGTCATAGCCGCCTTTATTTGGAAAAACGCCTCCGAACTGCGTGCAGAAGCAGCCGTCATCAGCTTCCTCGCAGGTCATTCCTATGATAACGGTGTTCTCTCTTGCGGAAAGATAGAAGGGTTCACCGTTCTCTCCGAGATATCTGTCCATCATCAGTATCCCGTTCAGGTCGCAGGCTCTGAGACCGAACACGGCCGACATAGTATGTTCAAGCGCATCCTTTACATTTCCGTCACTGTCGAATGAAAAGACCTTCTGCTTCTGTCCGAAGAATATCTTTTTAGGTCCGAAGAGAACCTTTCTCTCTCCGGGGGAAAAGGAACCGTCCCATACCTTAAAGGAATTCCCTTGCGGGACATAGACCGTCCTTTCCCTGCTGAGAAGATCAATCAAGCGGTGAATGGCGCTTTCATCCATAAGTCTGGAAGAAAACACACTGTTTCCGGCAGAACTGCTTTCCTGCGATTTACCCATTTCCTGAGGCATGATTCTGCAGTTCGGATGTGTTATATATCATTTTCTTGTTAAAAATCGTCATTTTTCCATGCCAATACTACGGATGCGAGATTATTTTCTCGAAATTCGCAGGACATTCCCGACGGCCACCTTTAATTCCTCAAGTGTCCCTTCGTTGATTATCATTATGTCAGCCATAGCAATCACATTTCCCAGCCCCCAGCCCAGTTCCCTCATCTCCCTGCGCTTTATCTTCTCCACGCTGTCGGACTCGTCGCCCCTGGCCCGCTTCATCAGCCTTTCATACCTCGTTCTCGGAGATGCATGCACCCCGATTATGACAACTTCCCCTTTCTTCTTGAATATCTCGACCTCGGATAGGGAGCGCACGCCGTCTATGACCGTGTTCTCAGGGTCCGAAACGCGCTCCGCGGTCCTCTCCGCCCATATATAAGGCCCATATTTTTCCCTCTGCTTTGTGGAGAACTCGCCTATCATGTCGGGTTCTATGCCTTCCTTCGCAGCGGCCTCACGCACCGCATCCCCCATCCTTCTGACCTCATAGCCGTGGGACATCAGTATCCGGATGACCTCCTCCTTTCCCGCGCCCGGCATTCCTGTTATGAGAAGCATGGGGGTGCATGAGCTATCTCATTAAAATATTACTGCTCGACCTTCTTCTGCATCTCGTACATGCGGATTATCTCGTCAGTGGTCGTGGCATCCTCCGGCCCCTTGTCCTTCCTCCAGTTGCCCGTGAAGCGCGGGAACCTTATTGCAAGGCCCGCATCCTCCTTTATCACCCCGTATCCGCAGGTATGGTTCGGGCTCAGGCTTATCTCCGCACCCAGAACCTCAAGCACGAAGTTCGGAACGAACCATACATCCGGTTCCATCTTGGAATCCACTCTCGGGTGTCTCTCCTTTATCACATCCGGCTCGAATATCTTCGGAAGGTTCTCAAGGTCCTCATCGGTGAACCCGCTTCCCAGCTTGCAGACCGTCTCGAACATATCCCTGTCAGGGTTGTATGCAGCCATCAGGAGCGCTCCGTATTTCCCCGCCCTTCTTCCGCGGCCCATGAAAGCGCCGACGGGCACCAGGTCCACGGTGTCGCTCATCTCGCTGCGGTAGTCCTTCTTGTACTTTATCCACAGAAAACCGCGGGCTCCGGCTCTGTAAATTGAATCCTCCGATATCGACTTCGCCATTATCCCTTCACAACCCACATCTATGGCCTCGTTGAAGAAGCGCTCCGCTTCCTCCGGGTCTCCGGTTATCAAAACCTCGGAAATCTTCACCCTGTCGGAGACATCGAATGCCTCGGAAAGGGTTTCCCTGCGCTTCAGATAAGGCATCAGGGTCAGGTCCTTTCCATCGAGGTAAAGGGCATCGAAGAGGAACATCACCACCGGATAGTCCTCTACGGCCTCTTTCAGTCCGTACTTCCGGCCCCTTCTGTGGGAAACCACTTGGAAAGGCAGCATCTCGCCGGTGTTCATGTCAACCGGTACGGTTTCCCCTTCCACTATCACTCCCCTTCCTTTGAATGCGTTTTTGAGTGCTTCGGCAACATCCGGAAACTGCGCTGTCATGTCTTCAAGGTGCCTCGAGAAGAGTTTGACATCGTCGGATATGTGCGCCTGTATCCTTATCCCGTCGTACTTGTACTCAAAGGCCGCTTTTCCACCCATCTTTTCGATTATTTCAGGCAGACTTCTCAGCCTCTCGGCCAGCATCGCCCTTATGGGGACTCCGACGGTTATCTTTATCTCATCGAGGCCGCCCATCCCTTTCTCGGCCAGAACCTTTGCTATCCTGCCCATGTCGGGGAATATGTTGTACGCCCTTTCCACCCTCTCGCGGTCCGATTTCTCGCCGAATGCGATGGAGAGAGCATCAAGAAGCGTCATGTCAGCGATTCCGAGCCTCAGCCTTGATATGGCCATTCTCGAAAGATAGCGGGCTTCGAGCCGCTTCGCATCGTGGAAGAGGTTGGCCAGCATCTTCATCCTGAGGTCCTGTGTGCCCTTCCCTTCCTTCTTCGATATCTCCAGAAAGGTGGAATGCACCCTCTCAACGGTTAAATCCTCCGAAAAAAGGCTCATCTGCCTCTTTCGCTTCATCACATCCTCAGCGACTATGCCCACATCGCCGTGCCGGATGTAGAGTTCCTCTATCTCCTCGTAGGGAATCCCTGTTGCCATGTGGAGCGCTCTCAGCATGGACTTCTCGGCTATGCCTATCTCGATTCCCATGAAGTCGGGCGCTATCTTCCCCTGAATGAGATAGACCACGATGTCCATTATCTCCGCATCCGTCCTTTTCAGGAGATCGACCAGATAATCTGTCATCTCAAGGCGCTTGGTGGTATCTTCCACCTTTTTCAGGGTTTCCGCTATTTCGGAGTAGAGCACGGGAGAGGAAAGGGTGGAGGGTTAAAAAAGGTTGGCGGCCTCATGCTTTGTTGCATAACTCATACCGAGCTATGCGAGATAAGAGCGCCATAACT
>CAYYXK010000045.1:0-11361 GCA_964475625.1 uncultured Thermoplasmata archaeon
CTGCCTATGCTGTCCCAGCCGCAGCAAGCTGCGGGGTATATTAATTAAATTAATTAAATAAAAGAGATGGGATACGAAGAATGGAAGAAGCAATACGATTATGGGAAAAGATGGGCTGTTGAAGGTGTGTTCTCTTCTGTCAAAAGGATCTTTGGAGAAACTGTGAAAGCTCATAGTCAGAGCTCTGCGATAAACGAAGTCATGAGGAAGTTTGTGATCTATAACATGCTTTTAAACATCGATTAAGAGAATTCCATAACTCAAAGTTGAGTTATGGCGCTCTTATCTCGCATAGCTCGGTATGAGTTATGCAACGGAGCACCTTTAGTCTTCCCATTGTTCAGGCAGTTCCGCTTCCTCAGGGGGCTTTATTTCATAGTCGTGGACGAGCTCGATCCCTCCGGCCTTTACCATGGCACTCACCGAACAGTACTTTTCCTGTGAAAGGGCTATCGCCTTTTCAATGTTCTTGATGTCTTTCTCTTCGGTTATCTCACCGTAGATGACATAGTGCAGAAATATCTTTGTATATACCTTCGGATGTTCATCTTTTCTCTCGTAATCGATGCCTATTTTCAACTTTCGATAGGGGACCTTCATTTTGTCCATGAGAGAGATCACATCCATGGCCGTACATCCGCCCAGTGAAACGAGGAACAGCTCCATGGGCCTTATGCCTGCGTCGGAACCTCCGAACTTATACGGGCCATCCATCACCACCCAGACATTGCTTCCCTTCGCTCTTCCTATGGCAGTCATTCCACGCGCCTGCACTATCTCGACACCGTGTGTTTTTTCCATATCCCTATCATGTGCAGGAATTACTTAAAACCATCGAACCTTCGTCAAATGACGAGCCGGCAATACTGCCTTTCGGGCAAATGTTTATAACATGAAGGCTCATCGCCACCTTGCCCGGAAAATAAAGGGTCAGATATGTCGAAGTTCCGGGTAAAAAGCACGAAAAAGGTGAAAAAATGAACGGAAAAGAGTATGTGGACAGCGTCATAGAGACGGTGAAGGCAAAGAACCCGTCACAGGCCGAGTTCCATCAGGCTGTGGAAGAGGTCCTGAACACCCTCGTACCCGTCCTCGATAAGGAACCCAAATATATGAAGCACAAGATTCTTGAGAGGATGACCGAGCCGGAGAGACAGATAATTTTCAAGGTAACATGGGAAGATGACAACGGCGAGATACAGGTGAACAGGGGAATGAGGATAGAGTTCAACAGCGCCATAGGCCCATACAAAGGCGGACTTCGGTTCCACCCTACTGTAAACATAGGCATAATCAAGTTCCTCGGCTTCGAGCAGATATTCAAGAACGCACTGACCGGACTGCCAATGGGCGGAGGAAAGGGAGGCTCCGATTTCGACCCCCATGGAAAGAGCGATGCTGAGATAAGAAGGTTTACCGAGAACTTCATGATGGAGCTCTACAGACACATAGGCGCGGATACAGATGTCCCTGCCGGGGACATAGGCGTAGGCGGAAGGGAGATAGGATATATGTTCGGAACCTACAAAAAGATAGTGAACAGGTTCGAGGGAGTCCTGACCGGAAAGGGACTGAACTGGGGCGGTTCACTCATAAGGCCCGAGGCAACGGGATACGGAGCCACATACTACCTCAGGGAGATGCTCAAGTCAAAGGGAACAGACCTGAAGGGCAAGAGGGTTGCCATATCCGGAAGCGGAAATGTGGCACAGTTCGCAGCCGAGAAGGTCACACAGCTCGGAGGAAGGGTCATAACATTCTCCGATTCAAGAGGTTCCATGTACCTGCCTGACGGACTCAATGACGAGATATGGAAGGCGGTCTATGAAACCAAGGCCATAAAGCACGGAAGGCTTCAGGAAGTCGCGGAGAAGTTCGACCTCCCGTGGTATCCGGGAAAGAAGGTCTGGGAAGTCGCAGCAAAGGAAGGACAGGTCGATGTGGCAATGCCGAGCGCAACCCAGAACGAGATAGACCTCAACGATGCGAAGCTCCTGACGAATGCAGGTCTCATAGCCGTTTCCGAGGGTGCGAACATGCCTTCAACCCTTGATGCCATACACCACTTCATGGAGAATGGAGTCCTCTTCGGACCCGCAAAGGCAGCCAATGCCGGCGGAGTCGCTGTTTCCGGACTGGAGATGTCCCAGAACAGCATGAGGCTCGCATGGACAAGAGAAGAGGTCGACCAGAAGCTCCAGCAGATAATGGTTGGCATATATCAGACCGGAGCGAAGTACGCAGAGAAGTACGGAGCACCCGGAAACCTTCTGCTCGGCTCGAACATCGGCGGATTCGTGAAGGTCGCGGACGCGATGATCGACCAGGGCAACTACTAAACCCCTTTTTTCCTTTTAATTCATATCGATCCTCTTTTACGAAAGATAGATATAGTGTGAGAGCTATATAGTCTCGTGAGGAGATATTTGGTTGCGTTTGTGGTGATGGCGATGCTGCTGCCTTTATTTTGCCATATTGCGGGAGGAGACGGCATACCTATGACCACGACACGGGAGCATGTTGTCAGAGAGAACCTTCAACTGGCATATGTCGATGTGGGCAAAGAAGGGGAAAACATGCATCTTTTTCTCAATGTCGTATCTCTTGACCCGGGAAAGAACCTCACCATATTGATTCCTTTGAGGACTCATCCCGCAAATATGCGGATAAAAAAGATGAACAGCAGCGAGTTTCTGGATGAATACAGGTTTTCGGATGTGGAAAGGACATGGAAAAGGCAGAACGAAGCCGGAAAACATATCGCGGAAACCATGGATCGCGGCGCCCCCTATTTTCTGGCAAGCGGGGTTTTCGGAATCTCCGGTTCGGGAATGTTATATCTCGTGAATTCCGTGGGAAACATGGGCATGGGTGCTGCAGATGTAGAGCATTATTACTCGGACGGGATCTCCGTGGATGTATGTTCCTTCAATTCCTCGGATTCACTTATGGAGCTGTATGATTCCATGGGAATCTCGGCACCGCCGCAATCGGAGGAAATCATACGGAATTACGGAAACTATTCCGTTGCGGTTGTGAACACGGTCACAAAGCCCCCCATACCGGAGGAAGAATGGGATTTCTTGGAGCAAAATGTCCCGGAGGAAATGGACGAATTCCGGGAATATGTGAAAGAACACCCGTATCTCGAGGTCTATGACAATTTTTATGGCTTTCCGGACCCACAACTGAACGAGATAAGTGAAAGAATATTGGAGAAAGAAATTGACAGAGGTTGGGATGTGGCAGAGGACGCGAGGGAATATTTCACGCACCTCGTTCTTTCGACCTATGGCCTCGGAAACATGAGGGGTTTTGAGATGTCGATGGACCTTCCCTTTTATGATGGAAAGGCATTTTTCCCTCTGGGCACCAGCCCCGCATGGGGCGGCATAACAACAACCAGAGTGATGTTCTCCATAGACGATAACGAACATCTTTCGTTCAATCACGATATGAAGGAGGCCTTCTACGGCGGAAAGCACTATTATCTATGGGATATGGATAATGGTACGGCGGATTATGACCTTGAAGCGGATATCGTCGATTCCGGAGACAGTATCAAATATATGTCCGCAAAGGTTCAGGAAACCGCTTACGATTATGCGACGGCCATAGGTGTCTTTCTGTTCCTCACTGTTGTGGCGGTTCCCGTGGGCTCCATACTGTACATCTTCGATTTCAAAAAGAAGAACAGGGTTCTGAAGCTGAATGAGATACCTCTGTTCATTGTAAAAACTTATCTCTGGGCCATACTGTTTTTGATGACCGGCGTCTTTCTCGGAGGAGCGGTATTATATCGACATATCTACGACAGAAAACTCATAAAAACGCAAAAAAGGCGGAAATGGAAATATCCGAAAGTGATGGAATACCGCATATCTTCGATATTCGCGGTGCTGTTCATCCTGCTGCTTCCTTTCGTCATGTTGGTCCCAATGGTGCATTCCATGGGATATTCCCTCTTTATGGGCGCCATATACCTCATATTCATGTTCCTTTCATACTATCTTCTGTATCTATCTACCAAAAGACCGCCCTTCGATGGAATCATGGGGAAGAGCGAGCGTGAAAGATTCAAAAAATGGGCATATCTGGGGATGTCCTTCGCAGGAATGGCGGTCATTTCCTCCATACTTGCCACCTCGGAGTACGGACATGTTTCAAACACCGGAGCATGCCTCTTCATATCGGGAATATTTATCTCATATGTTGTCCTGCTCGCTTTACAGGACAGATTGGGATATCTGTACGGTGAAAATCCCGAAGATATACCGGACAAGCCCCTGTGATGATGGGGCATCCACCGAAGAGCTTCTTTTTCGACCGCAATCTTTTATAAGCTTTCTAGGTCTGCACTCATGTGGTGTCCACCCCAAATATCAGACGCGTATTCAAGGGAGACTTCAGCAAGCTCTGGCTAGGACAGCTGATATCCAATTTCGGTGACAATTTCTTCTATATGGGCCTCATGGCAATGATCCTCTATACCCTGAACCTTGAAGCGGCCTATCTGGGTCTTCTCATGGTGATGATGGCGATACCCACGCTTTTTTTCGGGCCTATCGCAGGAAGCTATGTGGACAGATGGAACAGAAAGCATGTGATGGTCGTCTCGGACATATTGAGGGGGTTCATCGTTCTCTCGCTGGTCTTTTATCATGAGCTCTGGTACATCTACGCCTCAATATTCCTGCTGGCAACGGTATCCCGATTCTTCTATCCGGCGCAGAGCGCAATAATACCGGACATAGTTGAAGAGGATGTCCTGATGTCCGCAAATTCCCTTTCACAGACGACATACATGCTCTCCGCAATACTCGGTCCGGCTCTGGGCGCATCGCTCATAGGCTTCTTGGGAGTTGATTCCGTATTTCTTTTCGACGGGATTTCTTTCTTTATTTCGGCAGTGTTCATCTTCTCCATGCGATTCGATGGTATCGTGGAAAAGAAGGACAATCCGCAAGGCGTATGGAAAGAGACATGGGGTGGCATAAAGTTCGCGGAAAAGCATCCGGTCATCGGAAAGGTCATCCTGTATGTTTTCGTCCTGATGCTGTTTTTCGGCGGGTTCGGCCCACTCTACATGATATTCATACGGGATGTACTGAAGATGGGACTGTTCCAGCTCGGAGTTCTGGAAGGTCTTCAGGGGGTGGGCTCACTGGTAGCTTCCATCGTTATCGGAATCGTGGGCTCTGCGTTCTCAAAGAAGAGCATGGTCGTGGGAGCCAATCTTACGATATCTTCAATGGTCATCCTTCTCGTTCTTTTTCCATACCCGTGGATAGCATTTCAGGTCCTGTCCTTCTTCGGAGTGGGCATGGTATTCTTCAACACACCTCTCACAACGATACTGCAGGAAAAATCGCCGGACGAAATAAGAGGCAGGGTATTCGGGGCATTCGGTGCCATAATGCAGGTAGCGGCCCTTATATCCATGGGTGTTGAAAGTGTTATGGCGGATTACATAGGGGTCAGCATGGTCATGCTTTCCGTGGGGATAATGAGCCTGATTTTCGGAATTCTGTTTTTCTCAAGCAGGAAGAACAGGGAGATATTCGAACAGCAACCTTTAAGCCCTGAAAATGATGACGGGACATGAAACGGACTCCACTTTACGATGAACATGTGAAACTCGGAGCGAAGATGACCGAGTTCGGCGGATGGGAGATGCCACTCCAGTATGACGGAATAATAAAGGAACACATGGCGGTCAGGGAGAGCGCGGGTATTTTCGATGTTTCCCACATGGGAGACCTGTGCATACACGGAAAGGATGCCGGAAAGTTCCTCAGTTATGTCACAACAGGGGATTTCGAGGGCCTGAAGATGGAGGATGCGAAATACACCCACATACTCAACGAGGACGGCACCATCAAGGATGACATGATAGCATACCGCCTGTCCGATGACGAGTATCTGGCAATACCCAATGCGGCCACCACACCCATGATAGAGGGCTGGTTCAGGAAGCAGGCCAAGGCTTTTGATGTGAAGATAGAGAATCGGACGGAAGACCTTGTCTGCATAGCGTTTCAGGGCCCGAATGCGAGGGAGATGATGGAGGAGATATCAGAGGAGGCCGCAGGGATAAAGTTCTTCAAATGCGGATGGGTGGACCTGGGCCTTGGAAAGGAAGAGGCCGACGGAAGACTGTCCTATTTCTCGGAAAAATCATTGGTTTCCGGGACAGGATACACGGGTGAGGATGGATTTGAGATAATAACACTACCCCGGCAGGGAAAGAAGCTCTGGAAAAAACTGCTTGAACTGGGAGCTCAGCCTTGCGGTCTCGCTGCAAGGGATACTCTGCGCCTTGAAAAAGGATTCCTGCTTTCCGGACAGGACTTTCATGAGGACAGGACCACGCTTGAAACCGGCTGGGATTTCGTTATAGACTGGGACCATGATTTCATCGGAAAAGATGCGCTCATCAGGCAGAAAGAAGTAGGCACTCATGATAAGTTCAGGGGGATAATCCTCGATAAAGGGATACCTCGCCACGGTCAGAAGGTGTATTCGAACGATGTCGAAATCGGAACCGTCACCAGCGGAAGTAAATCTCCCGTACTGGGAAAAGGCATAGCCCTCGCATATCTGAAGAGAGAGTATGCAAAAGAAGGCTCCGATGTGTCCGTGGATATAAGAGGAAAGATGATGAAAGGAAAGGTGGTAAAGCCGCCTTTTGTCTAGAGGCTTTTCAGAGTTTCTTTCATAGCGGCTATGATGACGGAATCGTCCGTATCTCCCTGCCCTTTTTCCTGCGCAGCCACGAGAAGACCTTTCATGCCTCCCGGAACGATGTAGAGCTTCAGTTTTCCCGTTTCGGCCACAAGAGAATCCGGGCTTTCCTGTCCCAGTTCCGTAGCTGCCGTACTGGCCGCACCGAGAACCGTGGCACACATTATGCTGAATGTCTCAGGATATGTTCCTTCCGGAACCTCCACATATTTCGGCATTCCGTCCCTGCTTATGAATCCTGCGGCGGTCAAAGAAAACTTTTCCTTTAAATCTTTTATTATTTTTTCATAATCGACCATTTACTCACACTCCTCTTTTTTGAAGGGTAAACACACATTTCTCATCCCCTTTGCTTACACATTCCGCCTCTTCACAGTTGTATCTTTCGTTGTCCATTTCCTCATATATTCTCTTTATCATGCCGCGTAGAAGATGACATGTCGGATGCCCGGCGCCTTCTTCGACCTCTATGGAGCCCTCGACAACAACTTTGTCGTCTGCGAACCCTATCTTTTCAACCCATCCTCTGCCGGCGATGAGGTTGGATATCAGCTCGAAGTATTTATCCCGGCTTCCGCCCGAACTTTCCATGGCGAACTGGGATATGCTTTCTCCGAGGACCTCTCCTTCCTTGAAGAACAGGCCGTAACAGGCATAGGACATGACATTTTCGTATATCTTCCGTATCTGCAAAAGTTCGTCCTTTGATATTCTCACTGTTCTAAGGCTCATTGTAAACGGTATCGCATGGAAGTTTATAAAGTTTCCTTATCGGGCAATGTGCCCATATACTTCATAAACATCCGTGTTATGCGGATTTCGTTCAGAATGCCGTCAAGTTTTCTGCATTCCGTTTTCGTGAAAGATGCGGAGCTGTAATCCACGGACATCAGAAAGAGCGGTTCGGGTGGCGCTATACCGAAAACCACTCTCTCTCCGTCAAGTGCTTTTTCCACATCTTCCGGCGAGCGCTCTCCCCTCTCGATCGACAGCATCGCTCCCACAATCCTTCTTACCATCTGCCAGAGGAAGCTCTGCGCCTTTATGTCGATGTAAGGCATCCCGCCCGCTTCTCCGAATTCCATGCTGTCTATCTTTCGTATCGGATTTCTTCCCGCTTCCATCCTTGCGAACGAAGAGAAATCATGCTTCCCGATGAAAAGTTCCGCCACACCCTTCATGGTGTCGATGTCATGCTCTCCGAAGAGGTGGTATCTGTACCAGCGCTGCCTTGCCTTTCTGGGGTCAAAGTCGATATCTACTTCGGACCACCCGTGAAAGAATATATCACTCAGATTGGCGTTGAGCGCTCTCGGGAGTTCCTCCGGCCTGAAATTCGTGTCAAAGGCAATGACATTTGAAATTGCACTGACCCCTTTGTCCGTCCTGCTGGCGCTCCTGAACCGTATGTGCCTTGCCTCTATCCTATCCAGTGCCTTCAGTATGTCCCCCTCGACGGTTCTAACATCGGGCTGTCTCGCATAGCCGTGGAATTTCCTGCCGTCATAGCCGAATCGGAGCGCGACTCTCACAATCCTCCATCGCTTCCGATATTAAGGTTTTCCGTGCAAAAGAATATTTACCGAATCCGATACCGGTCCGTGTATGACGAGTTGAGAATCCTCATCGGGCTTGCGACCCTGCTGTACGCATCATACCACGACATAAGGACGAGGCACATACCGCCGTGGGTCTGGTGGCCCGTGGGGATATCGGGAATAATACTGTTCGGGATGGAGGCATACGCAGTGGACCCGCGACTGCTCGTCATGCTGGTGCCGATGACCGGCATACTCATCGAAGCCCTTGTGGAGCGCGGAGATGTGATAGACCTCAAAGGCGGGCACATCAACATTCCTTTCCTGTTGCTTTACATCGTTTCGGCTCTCGCATTCATCTGGGGAGCGCTCAATCTGTATCCCGAACCTTTCTTCATGGCCGGAGCCATGGCTGTTCTCATAAGCATCCTCTACTTCTTCATGTACTACAAGGACATCATACACGGGGGAGCCGACGCAAAGGCATTCGTCATGCTCTCGCTCCTGTTCCCGTTCTACCCCGCATTCGCAGGATTTCCGCACTTCGTCGCACCGTATCCGGTCTCAGTCCTTCTTCCGTTCTCGTTCTCGGTGCTTTTCATGGCCTCCCTGCTGCTCTCACTCACACCAATCTATTTCCTCTTCTCGAACCTCGCAAGAGGAAAAAAGAAGTTCCCCGAGATGATGCTCGGCTATCATATGCCGATATCAGAAGCGAAGAATAAGAAGGTCTGGCCAATGCTCAGAATAAAGGACGGAAAGCCCGTAAGAACCCTCTTTCCAAGAAAAAGCCACGACTTCTCATGGGACGCGCTCGAAAAAGCCGGAATAACGGAGGTATGGGTGACTCCGAAGGTGCCGTTCGTGGCCATGATACTTCTCGGATTCATCGTGATAGTTCTGATGGGAAATCCGCTGTTCGCGGTGTTTTGAATAAATCGGAATGGGGTTATGATAAATGGTCATCTATCTGCCAACATATGTAACCTCTCCTGTATTTGAATCAATCTTCACCATTATGTGGTGTGGGTCGTCCCACAATCCCCAGTCAATAAAAGAAATTATCCATGTAGGCGTTTCTCCCCCAAGACTGAACTCTAACTGATCTATGCTGTATTTTGAGACGAAATTTCTCACTTCTGGATTTTTCATGGCGATTTCATAAGCCTCCGTGCTGTCAACATTCCATTTCCACAGGGCAGGGTCATAAGATACATTTAATTCTATACTATAAATGTGTGTTTCAGTTTTTCCAGAATAATATACCTTCACATCAATCATAGATGAATAGTTATACGGATTCGAAAAACCATATGCCCAATAGGACGATTTTCCATTTAAACAAACATCATCGATTGTACTGACACTTCCGAGAACCGCGCTTTCATTCCATTCTCTTGCAATTTCATAGGCTTTATCCAGTCCTTCTTTGGCACTGATTCCATCATCTCTGTTAACAAAAGTGTTGTATGCAATGAAAGAAGAAATGATTACTATTGCTAGGATTGCTGATATCATGGCATTGCGTTTGTTCATTTTTCTCACCCTCAACCCTCCTTTGTTGCAGTATCAGTTTCTATATAAAATGTCCCCAGAGAGAAATCCTTGCTTATTGCTATGAAGGGGCTTACAGTGGTTTCCCCATATGGAGCCTTTGTATAATAACAATATGGGCCGTCCATATTATCCACATTTACATCATGATAAAAACGATTTAGATGCGTATGTCCGCAGAAAACCGCTTCCACATATTGCCCTTCCGGATAATCATCGTCCTCTCCGTTCACCCATTCTGGGAAGAAGATGTCCTGGTCGAAATATGTTGAGGGTTCGTCTTCTTCTTCTCCCTCGATAATCGTTAAATGTGTCATCTTTCCTCCGTGGCCGACTATCGGTGCATGGGTGAATATGAAAGTGTGAGCTTTTCCGTTGTTGTAGGCCGTTTTCTGGTCTTCTTGCATCCATGTGAGCTGGTCGAAGGTGAGACCTGAAAGATACGGGGCCCCACGTATCGTATCGTCAGGATTTGTCTCTACATTCCAGCCCGAATCAAAGACTATGAAATGAAAATCCCCGTAGTTGAAAGAATAGTCGTAGCCCCATGATTTTACAGAATTTACAGATGTTTGTAGCCATGGGTTTATGTATTTTCCATATTGGAAATCTGGATAAAATGTCCATTCTAGGGAGTCCAGATATGGAAATCCCTGGAGCGACATATATTCATGGTTTCCCGGCGTAGTAAATACCGGAACCTCGAACTTCAGTAGGCATGCCTTGAAATATTTCATTTTGTTTTCACTACCATCATCTGTGAGATCTCCGGTTATTACAACGAAATCAGGTTTTTCGACCTTGTTCACCCTGTTTATTATCGCCAGAAAATCGGCTACGTTGTCATTATCGTTACCTTCCAGTGGGTTGAGAGAAAATCGGCCTATATGAATATCCGTTATCTGAACGAATGTGAAGTTCTCTTTGAATTCTTTGTAGATTTGAACCGCGTGGGGAACGGTGTATTCCTGTCCGTTTATCAGTATACGCAAATTGTAAAGGCCCGGCTCCGGAGAGCTTCCGGATACATGTGCTTTTGCTTTCATGAGTCCGGAAACAGAATCGGATTGGGCGGTGTCTATTGTTAAGGAATATATTTTTGAAGGGTCGCTTATGTTTATTATTTCGCCTATCCATGCCGAGTCGGAAGTGTCTATATAGACATCAAAATCGAGAGAATCCCATGAAAGAAGTGCTGGATTGCCTATGGCAGGATAATGTATCGCACCTGCCGGACTTACTTCCGACAGAGACGGATAGTTGTCAAACATAAATCTCTCTTCTTTTGTAATATCTTCTACTTTTGTTTCTATTCCAGTATCGTTTACATTTACGACCCTGTAAAACAAATCCATCTTCTCATTTTTGTGAATGGGATTTGTTTGCAGAATATACTCTTCATAATCTAAAAGCCCATCATAGTCGCAATCTCCTCCATCCACATACATAACGTTCTTAACACCGCCTGTATATTTTATTTAATTAATATACCCCGCAGCTTGCTGCGGCTGGGACAGCATAGGCA
>CAYYXK010000046.1:0-10317 GCA_964475625.1 uncultured Thermoplasmata archaeon
TTGAGTTATGGCGCTCTTATCTCGCATAGCTCGGTATGAGTTATGCAACGGAGCAACTTGAACGAAAACTTTATATAGAAGAACAAACAGATTAGTATATGACAAAAAGTCACGGAGGTGATACCGTGAAAATAGTGAAAAAGGACAACAGGAACATAGTTCCGCAGGGCAATGCACCCATGGGGCTCTTCGAGTCCATTGACCGCACATTCGAGCAGTTAAGGGATGAGCTGGACAACCTCTTCTGGGGTTATCCTGCATACTACTCCGAAGTTGAGGCACCACGCTTCAGGACACCGCACATAGACATGCTTGACAAAGGAGATTCCATAGTGGTGAATGCGGAGATGCCCGGAATACCCAGAGACAACATAGAGATAAATGTCGACGAAAGCGGTCTGGAGATAAGCGGAGCATCCTCGGGCGAGAGCGAGGAGAACAAAGGTGATTATTACAGGAAAGAGAGATACGAAGCATCGTTCTACAGATATATTCCCCTTCCCGAGGAGATAAAGCCTGAGGAGGTAAAGGCCAAGATGAACAACGGAGTCCTTGAAATAACACTCCCCAAGAAGAGTCCCGTGAAGAAATCGGGAAGCAGAAAGGTGAAAGTGGAATAAACCCTTTAAATTTTATTTATGAGGTGATAGAAATGAAAGAAAACGAAATAAAGATGAAGGTTGCGGAGGCGCGCTCCCGGGATGTGGGCCGGGGAATCGCACGAATAGACCCCGAGATAGTTGAAAAACTGGGGCTCACCACAGGAGATGTCATAGTCATAGAAGGAAACAGGAACACAGCGGCGCTCTGCTGGCCCGGATACCCCGAGGACCGGGGCCAGGGCATAATAAGGATAGATGGAACCATAAGAAGGAATGCCGGGGTGGGAATAGACGACCACGTACTTGTGAGAAAAGGCCACGCCAAGAACGCCAAGAAGATAGGCTTTGCACCTACGGAACCCGTAAAGCTGATGGGTGGAGAGGAATATCTTTCCCAGATACTCGAAGGAAGGGTCATAGCCCGTGGAGACATAATCGAACTCAATGTTATGGGCAGAAGAATAGACCTTATCGCAGTCAATACCACACCTTCCGCAGATGCGGTTCTGATAACACAAGATACCGTCATATCCATAAGCGAGAAGCCCGCAAAAGAGATTCCTAAGACACCGCGGGTCTCGTATGAAGACATAGGCGGCCTCAAAGACGAGATAAAGAAGGTCCGCGAGATGATAGAGCTTCCCCTGAGACATCCCGAGCTCTTCGAGAGATTGGGCGTGGAAGCACCGAAAGGGGTTCTGCTGTACGGCCCACCCGGTACCGGCAAGACTCTGTTGGCAAAGGCGGTTGCGTCCGAGACAAATGCGAACTTCATGTATCTCAGCGGCCCCGAGGTGATGAGCAAGTTCTACGGAGAGAGTGAGGAGAACATCCGCAATGTCTTCAAGGAAGCGGAGGAAAACGCACCCAGCATCATCTTCATAGATGAGATAGACTCGATAGCACCAAAGAGGGACGAGGTTCAGGGCGAGGTCGAAAGAAGGGTCGTAGCTCAGCTTCTGGCACTCATGGACGGTCTGAAATCCAGAGGAAAGGTTGTGGTGATAGGTGCGACCAACAGGCCGAATTCGATAGACCCCGCACTCAGAAGGCCCGGGAGGTTCGATAGGGAGATAGAGATCGGAATACCGGACAGGCAGGGCCGTTTCGAGATACTCCAGATACACACACGCGGTATGCCGATGGACAAAGAAGTGGACCTTAAGAAACTGGCGGATATGACCCACGGATTTGTTGGAGCGGACCTTGCGGCACTGGCAAGAGAGGCCGGAATGAGATCTCTGCGCCGCGCACTTCCGGATATAGACATCGAGGTTGAGACGATACCTCGCGAGACGCTCAACCGCATAAATGTAAAGTGGCAGGACTTCATGGACGCTTTCCGCGAGATGAACCCCTCTACAATGCGGGAGGTCATCGTGGAGAAGCCGAACATCCGCTGGGATGACATCGGAGGGCTGGAAGAGGCCAAGCAGGAGCTCCAGGAGGCCGTGGAATGGCCGCTGAAGTACGGACCTCTCTTTGACCACATGGGGGCACACCCCAGCAAGGGAATACTCCTGTACGGTCCGCCGGGCACAGGTAAGACTCTGCTGGCAAAGGCCGTAGCAACGGAGAGCGAGGCCAATTTCATAAGCGTGAAAGGCCCCGAGTTCCTGAGCAAATGGGTCGGAGAGAGCGAAAAGGCCGTAAGAGAGACATTCAGAAAGGCGAGGCAGGCAGCACCCTGTGTGGTATTCCTCGATGAGATGGATGCGATAGCACCCAAGAGAGGCACGGAAACAGGAACGAAGGTGACCGAGAGGGTGATAAGTCAGCTCCTGACCGAACTTGACGGACTTGAGAACCTGCAGGGAGTGACGGTCATAGCCGCAACAAATCGGCCGGACATACTGGATTCGGCACTTCTGAGACCGGGAAGATTCGACCGCCACATATACATACCGGTACCTGACGAAGAATCCAGGAAGAAGATATTCGAGATACACCTAAAGAAAAAGCCGATAGCCGAGGACGTGGACATAGAGGACCTTGCGAAGAGGACAGAGAACTACACCGGTGCCGATATCGAGGCAGTGTGCAACGAGGCGACCATGGCCGCCATACGTGAATACATACAGGCAGGGGGAAAGCTGGACGAGAACAGCCTGAAAGCCGTGAAGATATACAAGAAACACTTCGACCACACACTGCAGAAGGTAAAACCGCTCTCAAGGAAGGAGATGGAGTTCTACAGAAAAGCCGTGGACTTCTTCAGGGAGGACTAAAACCCTCCCACCTTCAAACCACGGAAAAGGAGGTGATATCATGATGAACGATTTCTATGATATGAACGATGTGATGGACGAGCTATCCAAAAACACTCGGTTCCGGCCGGAAGAAAAGGATGTCTATGTCGACATCATAGAGGATGATGACCGAATATATGTTACCATACCTCTGCCCAGGGTGATAAAGGAGGAAATCGGGCTGTGGGCAAAGGAACTTTCGCTCGACATCCACGCCGGAGACATAACCAAACACATAGTGCTTCCGCATGCAGTGGACCCGGAGAGTGTGAAAGCATCGTTCAAGAACGGAATGCTGAGCGTAGAAATGAAAAAGAGGGACTGAGTCCCTTTTATTTTTCTTTGTAAGGAGAATTTTTGGAAGGTTGCTGGTCGCTCTGGGACGGGACTTGCGGATACGGAGGGTATTGAGGAGGTCCCTGATTGGGTCTCGGTTGAGCAGGAACCTGATATGGAGGAGGCGTATTGCCTTTCCTCTTTTTTAGAAGGACCACCGCTATCACAACCACGATTAATACGACTATGACCACGCCTGCGACACACACCCATGCGAGCGTGGTCGCGGCATTGTTCAGCCCTTCGAGCAGACCTTCAAGTGCGGAGTCCGAAAAAGTGACCTGCACGGTATAGTTTCCCTCACTCATGTCCGACCCCTCTATCTTGAGATACACCTGTTCGGCGGAGCCGGCAGGGTCGTATGAAAGTGTTGTGGAGGCACCGTCCGAAGGATATCCGTAATCCACCATGGTTCGGTTCTGGTCATAGAGCGTCACATCAAGTGAATCGTTATATCCCGCGGTAACTATTATCATGACCATCATATGCGCAGGAATGCTTATCTGGTAGTAGTCGGTATCATCGGTAAAGTTGACGGTACCCGTATATGTTCCTTCTCCGATCGCTTCCACAGTTTCGAAGCTGTTGTTCGACTCTACATCAGCCATAGCCGACATAGACCCCCCTATCATCAAAAATAGGGCCAACAATGCAATTCCGCTTATTTTAAGGGTGTTTTTCATATCTTCCACTTTCCCGAGCATATTGCTCATTTCGACATATAGGGTATACATATATAATCTTTATCGTCTGCGAATACACGAAAGCTTTATTAGTCACAAAGAAATGGTATATGCCTCGGAGGACAATCGATGAGAGGAAGAAGTCAGCAAATCATGGTCATACTACTATCAATTTCGATAATGCTGCCCGCCGTTAGTTTACTTTCCGATGTAAAGGCAGCGGATCAGGGGCATTCCATGGTGGATTTTTTCACAAATCCTCCGAACATATCTTTCTATGATGTGGAGTGGAACCTTCACAACTACCATTATGCGATAGCCGTCGGCGTGAATACGAGCACATCCTACGGGGTCATATACCGCTATGAGGCGGACACGGGCTGGACCCTGCTCTATACCGCCACGGCTGCGGACACATACAGGACCGTGGTCTATGACTCATATCTTAACTCGGACACATTCTATGTCTTCGGAACCGACAATACCTATTCTCTGGGACTTCGTGTGGAAAATGCCGACGCTACGGCGCAGGTCTCGTATTTCGGGCCTATTCCCGGAACGAACATAGCAGGTGCCGCTTTCGACCAGTACAGAGGGGATTCCGGTTTTCTGGTCTGTGCAGGAACGATGAAAGACGCTTCCTCGAATGATAGGGGTATGATAGCGGTTCACAATATGTCCGAGGCGGACGGAAACTGGACTCCGCTTCAGATTGACAATAGCACCCTTCTTACCGATATAACATTCAATGGCGGGGACGACACACCCCTCTTCGTGGCCGTGGGTGCAAATTCAACGACAGCATCGGGAAAGGCCTTTGCATATACTTATTCAAAATTATGGGAGATTTCCATACCATCCGAGTGCACCTATTTGAACGGCGTATCATGGTACCTCGCGAATCCGGACGGCTATGCGATAGCCGCGGGAGAAACTTCATCCGGAGGCGTGGCGTATCGTATAGATATCAATTTTCCGGGCCCTAGGATGTCCTATGCCAACAGCCTAAGCTACAAGGCACTGAAATTCGTATACGGTTCCAACGAGGGCCACATCTCCACCCCCGTTCCCACCGCTTTTGCGAACTTCACCTCCGTGGCAGTGGATTCAAAGGGACTTCCGCACATCGCATATTACGACTCGCTTTCTCACGACCTGATGTATGCGCACTACAACGGGAAGCGCTGGATAGCGGCATCCGTGGATACGGGAGGCGATGTCGGGATGTACTGTTCCATAGATACGAACCCTGCGAATTCACCGATAATATCCTATTATGATGCAACCAATGGATATCTGAAGATAGCATGGTTCAATACTACATCTTCTTCATGGGAGAACGGCGTTCTTGATGCCAGCGGCACTGCGGGAAAGTGGACGGATCTGGTCGTAGCGCCAAATTACATGATACACATCAGCTACATAGACGATACCTACGGTCTCAAGTATGCCCTCTGGAACAACAGCGCATGGAGCGCGGAGATCGTCGATGCCAGTGCGGATAGGTCCACAAACATAGATCTGGATTCTCTGAATCAGCCCCACATCTCATATGTGGCATCGGGACATGTCAAATACCTGTATAAGAGCTCGGGATCATGGGCCTCTTCGGGTTTTACCGCCATCACAACAGGTGCCAACACATACACATCCATATCCGTGAACAGTACGGACCGGCCACACATAGCGGCCTTTTCGGATAAGCAGTTCTTCTATCACCTTTATCCTGTCGGAGGTACATGGCAGACCGAACAGGTCTCGGTCGGAGGAAACCCGAATCAGACGGCAATCGACGGAGATATACACTGCACGACAGGGGAGACAATGGTGATCTATTCATACCATGACACCGCACAGACCTCATACCCCTACTCCATGAACTTCACCTCGAAAAAGAGCGGTGGAACATGGTTCTACGGAGCGTTCGATCTGCCGAACACGGGAGTTTCCCCGAGCATGGACTATTACGGCGACTATTATGTATGGGTTTCCGAGATACCCATGGACGACCCGTCCGTAACTCCACTGGCGATGTTCGGTGTAGGATGGTCGCCGGATGGTTCGCAGGCCACCATTGTAGGTGAAAGCGGACAGATACTTCTGTACTACAACAGAGCGCTCAGCCTCAGCGTATGGAATGAAAACGGTCCGGGAGACCTTTATTCCGTGGCGGTCAAACCTCCGAGCAGTCCGGGAACATCTCTTGCGGTAGGAAGCAGTTCCACCGCGGTGATATCATATCAGGTGGCGGACACAAGCACCACAATAAGTGCTGATGCATACATACCACATGTGAACTCACTGGATTTCAGGGACCGTTTCGGCACATCTTTTCTGAATAAACAGGCGGATGTCGGCTCAACATACACATTCTGGATGAACACCTCTTACGAAGGGGACTGGGGCAAGACGGCGGTCAATATAACGGCATGGTATGATTTTGGAGACGAGAGTCAGCAGTACAATCAGAGCGCAGGTCAGAACTACAATTTCATGCTGCATTATGAACCGGACCCTGTGGACCCCTACAATCGTACAGGGAACTGGACACTTATCTGGCCGAACACCGAAGAGGTCCTTTTGGACGGGTGGCAGACATCCGTTGTGGACAACCCTTCCGCAGGCAGTGCGGGAATAAACGACGGACAGGATTATTACATACTTATGGTGAACGTAACTTTCGGTCAGCAGCTGGCATATGCTCCCGGCTCAGGATGGACCAGTTCCCCCGACCAGCTGGATAGGGTACAGTCATTCAACGACCTCAACAGTTGGAACTTCAATATAACGATATATGACAGAACGGTCACGACATCGAGAGAATCCAAATATGATGAATTCGGGATATATGCTTATACCGAGATAAGCGCCATAGGAAACCCGTCCGGTTCCGGAGCTCCGGGAACCACGGTGAGCCTCAGTCCGGAGAGCAGGATATATCTCAGGACGAATGTGGACTATAATGTCACGGTGAACATCACCGACCTGAAAAACGCCACCGGGGGCAATACGATAACGAGAGATGCCGTGGAAGTCATGAACACTCATCCCGACAATACGACGGGATATACGGACATCTCCGCATGGAAAGCCTTTCCGACAGGTATAGGCGTGCTTTTCGTATGGGGCACATCTTCGGGTTCTCACATGCCTCCGCTCTCAGCAGGCACATATACCGCAGGATATCAGCCCGGATATTCCTCTTCTGTGGTGTATACCTCGATAGAATGGAGAATAGTGCTTCCTCCCGCCATACCGGAAGACCACTACACATCCACGGTCACATATCAGATAGACTATCTATGAGCTCAACGGTTTTTCGACCCCAACTTCCTTCCTTTTCCGAACTTGTACTCGATAGCGCACGCCCCCTCGCTCGAGACCATGCACGGGCCTACCGGAGCGGATGGTTTGCAGGCCTTTCCGAACAGCGGGCATTCCCATGAATGTATCACGCCACGAATCACCTCTCCACACCGGCATCCGAGAGGGTCCCTGAATTCCCTGTGTTTTAGCGGTTCAAGCACATCTTCATGTATTTTTCTGGCATTGTTATCATCGTACCTTTCTTTCAGTTCCATGCCGCTCTCTTTAAGCACGGGAAACCCGCGCCATTCCACATCCACGGTTTTGAAGACATCCGAAAGAACTTTTTGAGCCATGCGATTACCTTCCGGCTTTACGACCCGGTCATATTCTATCTCGACCTCCGCTCTTCCGTCTTCTTTCTGCTTTATGAGCATGAAGACACCCATGAGAAGGTCCAGCGGTTCGAAACCCGTTATCACCTGAGGTATGCCGAACTCCTTTGAAGCGAACTCCCAGGGTCCCCTTCCTATTATTGCGGACACATGCCCGGGCAGGATGATGCCGTCAAGCCTCACCTCACCGAGCTCGGCAATACCCCTTATCGCCGGTGGAGTCAGTTTGTGAACGCTGTAAACACTGAAATTATCCGGAGGATCGCTCAATATGGCCATCCCCGTCGCAGGCGCCGTGGTCTCGAATCCGACACCGAAGAAGACGAAATCCTTGTCCGGTTCGCTCTTTGCCATCTGAAGCGCATCTTCGACACTGTATACGACCCTGACATCCGCCCCGTCCGCTCGGATATCCGCAAGAGAACCGCTCTCTCCCGGGGCTCTCAGCATATCCCCATATACGGTTATGACCTTTCCCGCCGCAGCCAGGGCTCTTACCTCTTCTATCTCTCGCGTTGTGGTAACGCAGACCGGACATCCCGGCCCTTCCCTCACATCTATGCCGAGTTCAAGGAATACTTCATCCAGTCCGTGCCGTACCAGCGTGTCCTGATGAGTCCCGCAGACATGCATTATCGTCATCTCGAATTTCCTTTTCCGGATCTCGTCTATTATTTTCGCCGCAAGTTTTTCATCCCTCAGCTTGAACATTCTCTTCCTCCTTCTCCATTATCAGTCGGACATTGGTCACTTCGCATTCCCTTCCATGTATGATCTCGACAGGACTGTTGCATCTCGGGCAGGCGAATATCGGAGTCGCTATGTGATACTTCGGGTCATCCTCAACCCTGAGAGGTCCTTCGTATCCGCAGTTTTCACACCTCACCGCACTGGGGCTCTCCAGTATCCTGAGCTTAGCACCGTGCAGAACCGTATCTTCGGTCAAAATATCGAAAGCGAACCTTAACTGGTCTTCGGCCAGAAATGAAAGCTCGCCTACGGACAGTTCCACCTCTTCCACTCCCACGAAGTCATAGTCACTCAGTTTATCCAGTATCGCTTTGACAAGCTGCGTCATTATGGATATTTCATGCATCTTTAGCGCCTATGAACTCGAAGTACTCGTCCCACAGCTCTATGACCTTTTCCGCCTCTCGGCGATCCATTATCTCTATGGCGAACCCAGCATGTACGAGAACATAGTCTCCTACCTTTGCAGGGACCATCGATATGTTGGCATCGCGGATAACACCGCCATAGTCCACCTTTGCCCGGTCTCCATCTATCTCAAGGACCTTTCCCGGAACGGCAAGACACATACTCTCACACACCTATCCACGGGCAGGATTTATATGCCTTTGCAGCCACATAGGTTACGGAGGACTCTATGCCTTCGCTCCTCATCTGCCGATCCATGAAGTCCTGCATCTCTTTCATGGACATAAAGAGGGCCTCACATATAAGGTCATATTCCCCGAGTATGCGGTAGAGAGTTATCACGCGTGGGTGGTCTTTCAGTTTCTCCGCAACTTTATCCACACTGTGGGGTCCGACCTTTATGTGTATGAACGCCTTGACACTGTTCTCCAGAGCGGGGCAGTTTATCAGAGCCGAGAACCCGGTTATTATCCCCTTTCTCCTGAGGTCTTTAATCCTTCTTCTGACAGTGGCTTCACTGACACCTATGCTCTTGGCTATCTCGGCATTGGTTATCCTCGCATCCTGCCTGAGAGCGCAGATTATCTTCAGGTCAACCTCATCCACCGGAAGGAGGGTAGGGTCCATATCCGCCCATCTGACGAATAGGTCACATCTCGCATTTGTTTTCTCGGACATATCTGTCACTATCAAGACATCTATGAACGAAACTATTTAAGATTTGTCATTTTGCGCCACGAAATTGTTAATAACCGAAATCTATATGACTGTTTTCGTCTATTCGCTTCCATGAACGGTAACATACTCATGGGTGTCGGCAACGATATGGACGGAGACGACGGCGCAGGGCCATATGCATATAAGTATGCTTCGGAGCGTCTTCCCGAGGGCTGGAGGGCGATGAATGCCGAAAACGTGCCGGAGAACTACACGGCGGTCATCAGAAGGGAGAGACCTGAACTGCTCGCAATAGTGGATGCGGCGGACATGGGTCTGAAACCCGGCGAGATACGGCGCATACCTAAGGAAAAGATAGCCCTATTGACCATGAGCACTCACTCCATGCCACTTTCCATATTCATGGGATTTCTGGAGGAGAGCGCGGGCCGCGTGGTTCTTGTTGGGATACAGGCCGACCCCGAAAATCTCGAATTCGGGGACGAACTCGGCGAGTATATGAAAGAGAGCGCAAGGAAGGCGGTGGATATGATATTTGCCGGGAAACTGGATGAGATTCCCGAGGTATGAGCACCGATACCTTTATATCTCTCATTTATAAGAGATGAAACCTGATGCACACCATGGCGGGGCGCAGCAGTCAAGAAACACGGCCCTCCTTCGGAAGGTCCGCTCGTGAAATCCCGCATCTCACCAAAACCCTTAACCGCCCGATGGATTCCACTCGTACCGTCGGGCCCACATACCCACCATAGCGGGGTGGGGTAGCCAGGAAATCCCGTCGGGCTCATATCCGCAGCTTGCGAGGACAAAAACTCGCCTGCGAGTGAGAGACCCGAAGATCGGTGGTTCAAATCCACCCCCCGCTATTTTTCCATTGATGCTATTGGGGAGGAAAAATAGCGTGGGG
>CAYYXK010000047.1:0-9949 GCA_964475625.1 uncultured Thermoplasmata archaeon
AATCCTCCTTTTCATATGAATCGTAGCGGTATAGTGCTTTCCATATATAGATTTTGTCATCCTATCCACTCCTGACAGAAAATTTCATATAGAAGAACAAACATACCCTATTACTGAGGTGATGAATCATGGTAAGAAGACGCAGAAACTGGCCCTTCGATGATTTCGACGACTTCGACAGCTTCTTCGACATGGACATGGAGAAGGAGTTCGAGCGCATGAGAAGAATGATGGACATGATGATGGAGAGCGCGATGACCGGCGATATGGGAGAGCCCATGGTCTATGGCTTCAGTATGAAGGTCGGACCCGATGGAAAGCCCGTCATACAGGAGTTCGGGAACACCAGACCGATGAGGCAGATGGGTAGCGGCGAGTCAAAAGGATTCGCAAGGGAGCCGCTCACGGATGTCATTGAGTCAAATGACACCATAACCATAACCGCCGAACTTCCCGGTGTCAGCAAAGAAGATATAGACCTGAGAGTCAACCGGGACAGTGTTGCCATAAGTGTGGACACGCCTTCAAGGAAATACTACAAAGAAATACCGCTGAATGCGGAGGTGGACGAGAACTCCGTTAAGGCCACATATAACAACGGAATACTGGACATAACACTTAAAAAGCTTAGAAAGAGCGAGCCCGAAGGAAAGAAGATAAAGATAGAATGAGGTGAAACGATGGATGAGCGTGACCATGAGCCTGAGAAAAAGGTAAAGAAAAAGAAGCGCACCAAGAAGGAGATCGAGGCCGAAAATGCGGAGCTGCGCAAGGAGAACGAGGAGCTCAAAGAGCTTGCTATGCGGCTTCAGGCCGATTTTGACAACTACAGAAAGCGCATAAAGCGTGAGAACGAGGAAAAGGAGAAATACGGGTGCGAGAAGCTCATGGTCCGGGTGCTTGATGTGGTGGATACCCTCGAAAGAGCGATAAGCCACGAGAAAGGAGAGTTCAGGACCGGTCTGGAGATGATAAAGGCTCAGCTTGAAGCGGTCCTTGCAGAGTTCGGCGTTGAACCCATTGAGGCTCACGGAAAACCATTCGACCCGTATCTCCATGAGGCCGTTGCCATGGGTGAAGGAGAGGACGGGGTGATTCTGGAAGAATTTCAGAAAGGATACATTCTGCACGATAGGGTTATAAGACACTCGAAAGTGAAGGTAGGTAAGAAATAAGGAGGTAGAAAAATGGGAAAGATACTTGGGATAGACCTTGGGACCACCAACTCATGTATGGCGGTCATGGAAGGCGGACAGCCGACAGTGATACCGAACGCAGAGGGCGGAAGGACGACTCCCTCCGTTGTAGCATTCACAAAGGACGGGATAATCGTAGGCGAACCTGCCAAAAGGCAGGCTGTCGTAAATCACGAGCGGACGATAGCATCCATAAAGAGAAAGATGGGTACAGATTACCGGGTGAACATAGATGGAAAGGAATACAGTCCGGAGGAGATATCCGCATTCATACTGAGAAAGCTGAAAAAGGATGCCGAGGCATACCTAGGCGAGGAAATAAGCGATGTCGTGATAACCGTTCCCGCATATTTCAACGACAACCAGAGGCAGGCCACGAAGAACGCGGGAAAGATCGCGGGCCTGAATGTTAAGAGGATAATAAACGAGCCGACAGCGTCATCTCTTGCGTATGGCCTTGACAAGGCGGAAGGTGAGAAGATACTTGTCTATGACCTCGGAGGCGGGACATTCGATGTTTCCATTCTGGAGGTGGGGGACGGTGTCTTCGAAGTGCTCTCAACCAGTGGGGACACCCATCTCGGAGGAGATGACTGGGACCAGAGGATAGTGGACTACCTTGTGGAGGAGTTCAAAAAGGAGAACGGTATTGACCTGACGAAGGACCCTATGGCCATGCAGAGGATAAAAGAGGCTGCTGAGAAGGCAAAAAAGGAATTGTCCGGAGTCATGCAGACCACGATAAGCCTTCCTTACATCACTGCAGACTCTTCGGGCCCGAAGCACCTGAATGTGAACCTCACGAGGGGAAAGTTCGAGGAGATGACGAAGGACCTTCTGCAGAGGACCGTTCCTTCCATAGAAAAGGCCCTTAAAGATGCGAAACTCGATAAAGGAGACATAAGCAAGGTGATACTGGTGGGCGGTTCCACAAGGATGCCCATGGTCCAGAAGCTTGTCACGGATTACTTCGGAAAGGAGCCATACAAGAACATAAACCCGGATGAGTGCGTTGCCATGGGTGCGGCGATACAGGGCGGAGTGCTTTCGGGAGAGGTCAAGGACATACTTCTTCTGGATGTTACGCCCCTCACCCTCGGAATAGAGACTCTGGGCGGCGTAATGACCCCCATGATTCAAAGAAACACGACGATTCCTGCGGAAAAGACAGAGATATTCTCAACCGCTGCGGACAACCAGACACAGGTTGAAGTGCATGTTCTTCAGGGAGAAAGACCGATGGCAAAGGACAATGTCTCGCTGGGGCGCTTCATACTCGATGGAATACCTCCGGCACCCCGCGGAATACCTCAGATAGAGGTGACTTTCAAGATAAACGCCGATGGAATCCTCGAAGTGAGAGCAAGGGACAAGGGGACCGGAAAGGAGCAGAAGATAACCATAACAGCATCCACCCACCTGAGCGACGAAGAGATACAGAAGAAGGTGAAGGAAGCCGAACAGTATGCCGAGGAAGACAAAAAGAGAAAAGAGCGCATAGATGCGTTCAATCAGGCCGATGCCCTGCTCTACACAACTGAAAAGACGATGAAAGAGCTGGGGGACAAATTCACGGACGAGGAGAAGAAAGAGCTGGAAGAAAAGATGAAAGCCCTTAGAGAGGTCATGAACGATGAGGCGAAGAGCGCGGAGGACATCAAAAAAGCCACGGAAGCGCTTACGGCGGTATTCCATAAGGCCTCGACCCGAATCTATCAGGCTCAGGCATCGGAACAGCAGGCACAGCAGCAGGCTTCTTCCGGAGACGGCCCCCAACAAAGCAACGAAAAGGAAGATGATGTAGTGGATGCAGAATACACCGTGAATGAGGAGAAATAATGGAAAAACGGGACTACTACGAGGTCCTCGGGGTGTCCAAGGATGCCAGTAAAGAGGACATAAAGAGAGCGTACAGAAAGCTGGCCAAAGAATGGCACCCCGACATGAACCCGGACAAACGCGATGAGGCCGAAGAGCGCTTCAAGGAGATATCCGAGGCCTATGCCGTGCTCTATGACGACGAGAAGCGAAAGCTGTACGACCAGTACGGCCACGCGGGAATAGACGGAAGGTTCTCTCAGGAGGACATATTCCGGGGTGTTGATTTCGGAGACATATTCGGCGGTTTCGGAAATTTCGGAGACATATTCGATATGTTCTTCGGCGGAGGCGGCAGAAGGCATAGGCCATCCCTCAGGGGAAGAGACCTCGCATATGACCTGGAGATAACCCTTGAAGAAGCCGCATTCGGTGCTGAAAAAGAGATCGAGATAGCGAAGTACAAAAAGTGTGAGGCCTGCGATGGATCGGGTGCGGAAGACGGAAAGGTGAGCACCTGCCCGACATGCCATGGTGCGGGACAAGTTCAGACCATGCGCTCTTCGGGCTTCTTCAGGATGGTCTCCACATCTCCCTGCCCGACATGTCACGGAAGGGGACAGCTTGCCGAAAAACCCTGTCGTGTCTGCAATGGAACCGGAAGGGTCAGAGGAATCGAAAAGGTGACTGTGAAGATACCTCCGGGAGCCTACGACGGCCTCAGATTGCGAATCGGAGGCATGGGAGAAGCGGGGCAGAACGGAGCCCCCGCAGGCGATCTCTATGTTATCCTGCATGTGAAGAAACATCCCGATTTCGAGGTCGACGGTCTTGACCTGCTGCACGAATCCGTCATATCATTCGGTACGGCGGCACTTGGCGGTGAGATTCAGGTTCCCACCCTTGACGGAAAAGGAGCGAAACTGAAGATTCCGGCGGGAACCCAGCCGTGCACGTACATGAAGATGAAAGGTCTCGGACTCCCGGACATACACGGCAGAAAGCGCGGAGATATGTATGTAAAGGTGAATGTCGAGGTTCCGAGAAAGCTGAGCAAAAAACAGAAGGAACTGATAATGGAACTGGAGGGGAAGGAAAAGAAGCGCGGCCTCTTCATGAAAAAATAACTTTAAGCCTCTCTTCTATTTCTTTATCTGTCAATCCGATCAAGGGACAGAATACGGGAATATCCGATCTTTTAAGGCATTCATCATCATGACCCGTGACCTCTGCAAGATACTTCTTTTTACCCGCTGGTAAAGCACCCCAGTAAATCGCGGTTTTCAAAAACTCTTCGTTCACATCGTAAAGATACGCTCTGCATCCTCTTTTAAGCATCAACCATACCGCAAGAAGGTCCCTCTCATCTCTGAGAGGCGCTCTGATGTCGCCCTGCGTGCCCATCGGCATTCCTCCGACAGCCCTTATTTTCTCTGAAAAGACGAATGCGCGGTTGTTTCTGACCTCGATGTGCACCTCATTTTCCGGATTTTTGAGATTTACCTTCAGATCGGGACATCTGTCCAGTATCTTTTCCCCGACATATGCGGCCAGTTCCTGACTGGTATATTCGTGATTTCCCGTACGCGTGGCCCTTACTGCGAAACTGCCTTTCCGACAATCGAAGATCTCAACGGCCAGCTCGGATATGTGATCCTTATCCGCATCCGTTTCCTCCGCCCAGCTTACGGACACTATGCCGAATACACGGCTTATTGTGGAAAGAGCTCTCCGGTCTCCGGTCTGCACATATATCCTGCCTCGCTCCTCTTCGATCATGCCTTCTATGCCGTCCCTCATCATGGCATCCTGAATGTTGGATATCAACTGTTTCGTAAAAAAACGGCGTATGGAATGGGATTTGAGGGCGAGTTCACCATAGCGCACTATGACAACGGACATCTTATGCCTTCGTTATCACACCTATGAAAACAAGAAGTGCTACTGCGGCACCGACAAGGGCCGCTATTATGGTGACCGCCGGTTCCTTGATGTATTCCCAGAAACTCGGTGCCATATCCGGGGATGTATATCCTCCCGTGTACAGCCAGTATGTGAGCGCGACGATGACTATGCCGAGGACAAATAGCCCCGCACCCATCTTCCTGCTCTTCCCTGCCCCGAAATAGACTGTGAATATGCCTGCCAGCCCCAGTAAAAGACCGAATATCAGAAGGAATATGTTGACGAAATCCGCTGCAAGTACATCCATATTATCGCCTCAGAACTTTATTCCGGTCAGTGTTTTGGTATCTTCCACGCCATTGACGGACCTTATCTTGTCCACCACTATCATTCCCAATTCATTGAAGTCCTTCGCCTCTATCTTTGCAAGCATGTCGAACTCGCCGAACAGAGGGTGCAGTTCAACTATCTCCGGGACCTTCTTCAGTATCTCGTATACCTCGTGTTCCTTGGACGGGCTAGTGCTGATGAGTACAAAACCTACTGCCATTCTATCACCACTGCATAGTATGATGAGAGGGCATATAAGATTTTCGCAAAGACAGTGCCCATATGAATAAAACAATGTGAAATAATTTGTGTTAATAGACTATGTTTTTAAATATCTTTGATAACTTGATTGCATTTTTTATTATCACTTAATCTGAAAGAACTCTCCTTCCGTCTCAAGCCATACGGATGAGAACTTTCCAACGGATACCTCCGTACCGTACTGGGAAACCTTGACCTTGGCGTTCACCAGCCTTATCTTCATTCCCGGCCTCATTTTCTTTGCGAGAGATACATCCCGATTCCAGAGGGCAAGGCGGCATACCCCCGAATCGTCGAATATGACGATATTGACGACCTTCCCCCGGGCTCCGGACTTCTTCGTGAAATCGCGGACGGGACTTATATCCTCTATTTCGCCCTCGATAAGAGCGCTCTCTCCGTTCAACAGCGAGCCTATCTCCTTTATCTTCAATTCCTTCCTCCCCATCTCCGCGGCCACCAGTCTTGCGGCGGTTTCCTCTTCAAGCAATCCTTCGGACCACTCCAGCCGCTCTTCGACCATTTCGTAGAACTCGCCGTATGGGATGAGGTCAGATACAAGATCGTAATATTTTCTTATTCCGTTCACACCCGGGTATCCGTGAAATCTAAAAGGGTTTTTCTCCATTAAACAAATAATAGATATTATTAAACTGAAAAACGAAGATGTATTAATTAATAATGACTAAGTATTTACTAAGTATGTGTCAGCAAAACGGCTGACGGGCAATTTTCTCATAGAACTAAAAAATAGCATGACAACATCTACACTCTATGATTCAAAAAATCGATTTCATAAGAAAAGCTATTTTCGATTTTTATCTGTAGAGTTTCGTTGAAAATAAGAAAAAGGTATTTTCTCAAAATGTCGGAAAATTACCAATTTTACGACGCAACACTTAAATAGAGAGGTGAAAAAATGTCGGGTTCATGGAAAATGCGACATAATCAGAGGCTTTTTGAGATTTCATTTTACATATTCAATAATTATTTATGGCATTGTCTGACAAAATGTCGGAAAAGTTTAAATAGCGACATGCTATTGTCATCATATAGTCGGACAATCGTCTGACAGAAGGGATCATAATGAGAAAGTATCTGAAAGAGAACGAACTGAAAGCACTGCTGGAAGCGCCTGAAAACCTGAGGGATCACCTGATACTTCGTGTGCTGTACGTCACGGGAATGAGGGTCGGGGAACTGTGTGCGCTCCGCGTTGGCGATGTGGACCTCGATGAGGAGGCTATAACCATACAGCGTGCGAAAAGACACAAAGAGGGCCGTATGGTGCCTATTCCCGATAGAAGTACGAAGATGCTCCTGAATCAGCAGATGCTCGGCAGAGGGAAGAAAGAGCCTCTGTTCCCCTCACAGAAAGGCGGTTTTCTATCCACAAGGCAGGTTGAAAGGCTTGTTTACAGATATGCAAAGGAAGTGGGCATAGACGAGGACAAAAGGCATCCCCATGTGCTGAGGCACACCCATGCGGTCATGGCGCTCCGTTCCGGAATCGACCTCAGAACCCTGCAGCTGAATCTCGGACATTCGTCCATAAACACAACTGCGATATACCTTACAATGGATATAGAGGAAAGAAGCAGGCAGTATCGGGAACACGCGCTTCCCGCACTATAAACCCTTTCCATTTTTCAATATTTGGTGTTTATTTGAGAACATGATTCCGATTCTATATTAATTTTTATCGTTGTTTTGCAGAAGAGTCGTACATATCAAAACTTTTGTTATGACATTGTGTTAAAAAGAAAACTTAAAAAGCATAATTCATTTTTTTAATAATACAACTGATTAACAAAATTTTTTAAGAACTTATTTATTAAACCGTACCGAGGATAGCACATCCCCGAGAAGATATATCGAACCGGTCACGAGAACGGGGTCACCCATGCTTATCGCCCTTTCCACGGACTCGGAAGGCGATCTTATACCCTCTACCGGAGCATATTTCTCCGTGATTCTCATCAATTCCTCCATTTTCAGCGCTCTTTCCCCGTATTCGGGCTCCGTTATGATGATTTTTTTTGCACCTCCGGCAAGTACCGAGGCCACGCCTTCGGCATCCTTGTCTTCAAGCATCCCGAGAACAAGTGTGTATCCGCCCCAGATGCCGGTATCCATCAGTGTGTTGGAGATGGCCATGGCCCCCGGAAGATTGTGTGCGGCATCCATGATGACGATAGGCTCGGAATTTACAACTTCAAAGCGGCCCGGCCATTTCGTGGATTCGATTCCCTGTATTATGGCGGATTTCTCTATGTATATCTCATCGTGTCTGAGCATCTCCGCAGCCGTGACCGCCAGCGAGGCATTCTGTACCTGATGTCTTCCTGCCAGAGGTACCTCCACATGATAATCATCGTATACCGCATGTATGTTCGCCTCACTGCCATCAACATCCTTTGAAAATATCTCCGCGTGAAAATCCCTGTTCCATGAAAGAACGGCGGCCCCTTTCTTCCGTGCCATATTCTCCGTGACCGACAGAACGTTTCCTTCCGCCGCCGTTATCACATTCATATTCTCTTTGATTATCCCCGCCTTCTCCGCCGCTATTTTTTCGAGAGAGTGGCCCAGATGCCTCGTGTGGTCCATTCCGATGGAAGTTATCACTCCTGTTTTGAAATCCGTTATGTTCGTTGAGTCAAGCCTTCCACCCATGCCGGTCTCAACCACCCATACTTCCGCGCCCGCATCTCTGAAATGTTCAAACGCCATTGCAGTGACGACCTCGAAGAATGTGGGATAAATGCCGTTTTTATTGAGAATCCCAACCTTTTCTTTGAAACTGCCTATCAGTTCGAGAAGATTTTCTTCGGATATCGGTGCTCCATCGACGGAAATCCTTTCCCGAAAATCCACCAGATGAGGTGATGTGTATGTTCCCACTCGATATCCCGACTTCTTGAGTATGGCGGTGAGCATTGCGGCCACGGACCCCTTCCCGTTCGTGCCGGCTATATGTATGCCTTTCGCATTTTGCAGAGGATTTCCCGATATCTCCATGAGGGCACGGGTGTTCTCCAGTCCAAGCTTTATCCCGAACTTACCGAGAGAATAAAGCCAGTCTATCGCATCCGTAAGATCACTCATCTACTTGGTCACCCCACTGCTTGTTGGTATATCCATACAGGAGCGGGGCCACTATTATGGTGACCAGAACAAAGAGGATGAGCGCATCGAATATGTCCTCGCTTATAACACCGGTCTCAACGGCATATCTGGCAAGTATCATCTCGAGAGCACCCCTGCCGAGCATGGCCGTTGCCACCATGAACGAGCCTTTTCCTGAGAGGCCCGAAAGCTTCGCACCCAGTCCGCAGCCGATATATTTTCCGGCAAATCCGAGACCCACGAACAGACCCACCATGGCCACGATAAGCAGTATGTTCGAGGAACCCACGGTATAATATGAGAGGGCGAGACCGACATATCCGAAGAAAAGAGGTGAGAATATGGCCTTGAGCATTGCGTTCAGGTCGTCCATCATTCTGTTCCATGCTATCCTGCGCTTAAGCATGGGACCTACCTTCATTCCCCACTTTCCAATCACCAGCCCTCCGATATAGGCGCCGATGACCGCATTCAGCCCCACAAGACGCGCTGCTATCCCAAAGGCTAGAGCCGTCAATATGGTCGTGGTAAGAAGAAGTTTTTCGGAGCCCTCTCCGGCCCTTATTCTGTCCATTAGACGGTCTATGAGCAAGGATATGACGAAGAATGAGATTACCATGAAAATGATTATCTTTATGCTTATTATCGCTATGTTCTCGGATGTTAGGGGTGTGTTCCCAAGGACCGCCGACGACACGATACCCAGCAGGAACACGGCCAGTATGTCGTCCACAAAGCTTGCCCCGAGAACCACGGAGCGCAGTGTGGGGTGTGAGCTATTTGAGAATATGCTGGCACACACCTCTATCGCACTATTGCTCATTATGGCGGACAGGAACAGGGCCGTATCCCACCCGAATCCGAGTGCCACCAGAGGAAAATAGACCACGACGAATGTTGCGATGACCCCTAGAACCGCCACGATCACGCTTCCTTTCATGTTCTGTTTGAAGGCGTTGAAATTGGTCTCCATACCCGCCACGAGCATTATGAGAAGTATTCCGAAATCGGCGAACACCGTCAGTGAATCCGTCGGGTGTATTATCCCCAGTATCATGGGGCCGAGAACGAATCCGCCTATGACCTCGCCTATCATCGATTGATACTCATACTTGGTAAAAAGAAAGCCTAAAAGCCTGCTGACAAGAATCAGCACTATCAGTGAGAAAAGAAGGTCCGTCTCCATGGTTCATCCCGTTCTTTCACGGTGTTCGGATAAAATGCCTGTTTATTAAGTTTTGGGTTTATCATGCTCGGTGTAGTATCCCAAAATACTTTATGACCTCTTTTCAAAGAGGCCTCTGGAAGCT
>CAYYXK010000048.1:0-9632 GCA_964475625.1 uncultured Thermoplasmata archaeon
TCAGACTTCCAATGAAGATACCCCGCAGCTTGCTGCGGTTGGGTTCTTCATTTCATACTCTATGACATGCTGGTATTCGGTTCGGCGATAATCATCGATCTTATCCTCTGGTTCCGCTATGCCGAAAATGTATATGCCATAGCGCTCTGGAGAACGATACGCTTCGACATGTATGTCTTTCCTTATCTGAGCCTATGGGTCGTTCTTCCCGCATTTTTCACAGACATATATCGAACATCCAAAGGAACCCTCGATTACCGCCTCCATTCGATAGTTTTTCTTGCGGCTCTCGGTGTACTTCTCTATGTCGTCGAGTTCTACCGTCCAATGTGATGAAAAATCTTTAAATGCGATAACGTATGCGGCATCATGAAGGTGAAAGTAGCAATCAACGGATACGGCACGATAGGCAAGAGGGTGGCCGATGCAGTCAGCATGCAGGATGACATGGTTCTGGTGGGGGTTTCCAAGAGGTCCCCGAATTTCGATGCTTTCATGGCGGTCAAAAAGGGCTATCCTTTCTATACCCCTCCCGAAAACATACATGCGCTGGAGGGTGCGGGAATAAAGGTTGAGGGAACTACGGACGAGATGCTTGAAAGGGCCGACATAGTCATAGATGCGACCGCCAAGAGCCCTTACAAGGAACTGTACGCCCAGCAGGGCATCAAATCCATATGGCAAGGCGGAGAGAAACATGACATCGCCGGGGTTTCCTTCAATGCCGCAGCGAACTATGACGAGGCATGGGGGCAGGATAAGGTCAGGGTCGTGTCGTGCAACACCACCGGCCTCATAAGGAGCCTTTACCCGCTCCAGCAGGAGATAGGCATAAAGAACGTGCTGGCGGTCCTGATAAGGCGGAGCGCCGACCCCGGAGATTCGAAGAAAGGACCTATAAATGCCATAGAGCCCGTGCTCAAGGTGCCCAGCCACCACGGACCGGATGTGAAGAGCGTCATGAAAGACCTGGACATACAGACCACGGCGGTCAAGGTTCCAACAACACTCATGCACATGCACTCTGTCGTGGTGAAACTGGAGAAAGAAGTGAGCGCAAAGGATGTTCTGGATATCTGGTCGAAATATCCGAGGCTAATCTTTGTGGACTCGGCACACGGAATAAAGTCCACGGCACAGATAATGGAGATGGCGAGAAGTATGGGAAGACCTTACAGCGACCTCTATGAGATTGCCATATGGAAGGACGGGGTCCATGTGGTCGGAGATATGCTCTACTATTATCAGGCGGTGCATCAGGAAAGCGATGTCATACCTGAGAACATAGATGCCATCCGAGCGATGATGGAGATGATGCCTAAGGAAGAGAGCATGAAAAAGACCGATTCTTCGCTGGGCATAGCCCCTTAATCCCTTTCTTTTTTGAAAAGTGTAAAATACCCCTCTCCCTTGGCGGTTCATGGATTATGAGCCCTCCTCCGGTGATAGCATACGCATAAAGACCGAAAAAGGAGTTTATTCCGGCATAGTGATGCCGAGGCATGCGTTCAGTAGGGATGACATACTGTTGATAAAGCTGGACAGCGGGTACAATATAGGGGTTCCGATATCCGAGATAAAGGATATGGACATCCTTGAAAAGGCGGAAAAAAGGTCAAAGAGCAGCAGATATGTTCCGAAAGGAAGAGGGCCGAAAATAGGGCTCATCAGTACCGGAGGCACAATAGCCAGTTATGTCGATTACCGCACGGGAGCCGTTCATCCGGCCGTAACCTCCGAAGAACTTCTGTTCTCCGTACCAGAACTGGCAGACATAGCGGATATCGATGCGAAGGTACTTTTCAGTGTGCTAAGCGAGGACATGGAACCTAGGTACTGGACATATATGGCGGAAGAGGCCGGAAAGGCCCTGAACTCCGGAAAAGAAGGGGTGATAATCGCACACGGGACGGATACCATGGGGTATAGTGCGGCCGCGCTGTCGTTCGCCCTTTCCAATCTTACGGGTCCTGTTGTTTTTGTCGGCTCCCAGCGCTCTTCGGACCGCCCCAGTTCCGATGCCACTATGAACCTCCTCTCAGCCGCGAGGGTCGCCGCATCGGACCTCGGAGAGGTGGCGGTCGTGATGCACGGGGAAACGGGGGATGAATACTGCCTGATACACAGGGGTACAAGGGTAAGAAAGATGCACACCAGCAGAAGGGATGCATTCGTAAGCCCGAACTCAAAGCCCATCGGTAGAGCGACACCGGATGGTGTTGAACTTAACGGCCACAGGAAAAGGTCGAAGGGGGCTGTTGAGGTAAGGCCCGATTTCGAAGAAAAGGTTGCGCTGATATACGCATATCCGGGGATGGAGGAATCCGTGCTGGATTCGATGCTTTCCGATTCGAAGGGTGCGGTCATTGCGGGTACCGGGCTTGGACACATAAAAAGCTCACTGATAGACACCGTAAGAGCGCACATAAAGGACGGGAAATCGATAGTCATGACATCTCAGTGCCTGTACGGTACCGTCAACATGAATGTATATTCGACAGGCAGGGACCTGATAAAAGCAGGTGTGATATCCGGGGGTGACATGCTCCCCGAAACCGCATATGTTAAGCTTTCATGGGCCCTTGCCAACCTTGATGAAGGTATTGGGGCGTTCATGAAAAAGAACATCGCAGGAGAACTTGGGGAGGCTAGATACCTATGAAGCAGGATTGTGAGATAGCGGCTGAGGCCGTTATGAGGCCCATAGAAGAGATAGCGGAGAAGGCCGGACTTCTTCCGGAAGAGACGGAACCATATGGAAAGTACATCGCAAAGGTATCTCTGAATGTGTGGGAACGCTTGAAAGATAAACCTGACGGAAAACTTATACTTGTAACCACAATAAACCCGACTCCGGCAGGCGAAGGGAAGACCACCATGACCATAGGGCTAGCACAGGCCCTTGCAAAGCTGGGGAAAAAGTCGTTCATCGCTATACGGGAGCCTTCTCTCGGCCCTGTTTTCGGAATCAAGGGGGGTGCCGCAGGGGGCGGATATTCGCAGGTGCTTCCCATGGAGGACATAAACCTGCATTTCACAGGGGACATACACGCGATAAGCGCGGCGCACAATCTGATATCCGCAACACTGGACAACCACATACACTTCGGAAACAAACTTGGTATCGATACAAGACGCATAGTCTGGCCCAGGGTCATGGATATGAACGACAGAGCGCTCCGCCACATAGTCGTCGGACTCGGTGGTACCAAGGACGGGGTGCCCCATGAGAATTCCTTTTCCATAACCGCAGCCTCCGAGATAATGGCCATACTCTGCCTTTCAACATCCGTGGATGACCTGAAAGAGCGCATATCATCGATAATCGTGGCATACGACATGAAAAAGAAGCCTGTCACGGTGAAAGACCTCGGAATAGTCGGTGCGGTGGCATCCCTGTTAAAGCACGCAATAAAACCCAATCTCGTGCAGAGCATAGAAGGAGTGCCTGCATTCATACACGGAGGTCCTTTCGCCAACATAGCCATAGGGACCAACAGCATAATGGCAACAAAGATAGCTCTCAAACTCTCGGATTATGTGGTGACCGAGGCAGGTTTCGGTGCCGATCTCGGTGCGGAAAAATACTTTGACATAGTTTCCAGAGCCGCGGGTTTCAAGCCTGAAATGGCGGTGATGGTCGTGACTGCCAGAGCGCTCAAATATCACGGCGGTGCAAAGGACCTTGAGAAGGAGAGCAACTCTGCCATAGAAAAGGGATTCGCGAACCTGAAAAAACACATGAAGAACATCTGGCTGTTCGGGATACCCGTGGTTGTTGCGGTGAATCACTTCGAGAACGACCATGATTCGGAGATAGAGCGCATAGTCTCACTCTGCGAAGGGATAGATGTTCCCGTTGCGGTGGTCGACATCCATGCGAAAGGCGGTGAAGGCGGTATCGAACTGGCAAAGAAGGTCGTGGAGAATACGGGACGCTCCAATTTCCGGCCGCTCTATTCGCTTGAACTTCCACTTAAGGAAAAGATAGAGCTCATCGCGGAATCCATATACGGCGCAAGGACGGTCAGCTACACTACGGTTGCCGAAAAGGAGCTTGAAAGGCTTGAAAAACTCGGTCTCGGAGGTCTTCCCATATGTATGGCCAAGACCCAGTACTCATTCTCCGATGACGCTTCGAAGAAAGGTGTGCCCAAGAGGTTCAAGATAAAGATAAGGGAGATTCGGGTGAGTGCGGGTGCGGGATTCATCGTCCCCATGACCGGAAGTATGACCACTATGCCAGGACTGCCCCGCCATCCTGCTGCGGAGAATATAGATATGGATTCGGAAGGAAACATATATGGATTGTTTTAACCCTACTAAAAGTAAAAATATGAGTAAAACACTCCCTTCCGGTGTATGACATCTAAAAAAGAAAGGCGGCTCATGTTGCTCGGACTGTGTGAAACATCTCTTAAATTTATATTTCCGATTTTTTTAGGTGTTGTTGTAGGAACTCTAATATATACATTAGAGGATCTTTCAGCCTATGCCGCCACGGTGGGGACCTTCTTCTTCGCCTTTGGGACCGGTGAGATATCGGCGATAATAGTTGGCTCCGCTCTTGGATTGAATCCGTTCATACTTGCCCTTCTAGTGACATTCATCGAGTCGGATATGTCCCTTTTCATCGCATGGAACTTCGATTACCTGAAAAGAATCCCGAAACTCGGGAAATACATAGCAAAATACGAGGAAAAGGCAGCTGAGATAATAAAAAGGAAGAAAACTCTCGAGAACCTCGGCTTCTTTTTCATCTTCTTCACTATGTTCGTACCTCTTCACGGAACCGGAGCGATAACCATGACCTTAGTGGGTAGAATTCTGGCTCTCGGAGAAAAGAGGACATGGCTTGCCGTGACTCTCGGGAGTCTCACCAGGTCTCTTTTGGTGGCATCGTTCATATATCTGGGAATCTCGCTCCTTTGAATATGGCCACGACATCCTTCCCCCTCGCATACACCCTATCCGCTCCGAGTTCTTTCATGTGCCCCATGAGTTCTTCTTCGGTGAACTGCCACTTCTTCCTCTTCTCGAAGGGGTTTATCCCGTCGGCATCGCCGAAGGCCGAATCCCAGAACCTTCTAAGGAATTCCGGCATATCGACATTGAAAGCGCTCACCGGCTCTATCACTATAACCTGTTGGAAATTCCTGCGCATCCTTTCTATGAGCTCCCTCTCTCCGGGTGTTATGTGGTGCAGAACATCCACCGCAACTCCCACCTCGCCCTCAGGAAAATCATCTTTGAATATGTCCCCGACAGTGCAGTCGTAGCCTTTCTTTTTTGCATATCTCACGAATCTCTCGTTCAGGTCCATTCCAGAGTACCTCTCTTTTCCCACATACCTTCCAAGCAAGGCAGGCCCGCATCCGACCTCAAAAACCTTCCGGCTTCCTGCAATCCTTTTGATTTCCCTGTACCTTCTCTCGAGCTCTTTTCCGTGTATCACCCTCAATGTCAGGGTGTAGAAAACAGGGCTACTGTACATCAGACTTCTCATAGACTTCCATCACCTTTTTTGCCACTACTCTCCAGTCATATTCCTTTCTAACCCTTCGCAGGGCTCTTTTCCCCATTCTCTCTCGCAAATCCCTGTCCACCATGAGGGAAACCATAGCCTCGGCCATCTTGGAAGGGTCCGAAGGCGGAACAAGAACCCCGCATTTTCCATCTCCGAGTATTTCTTCTATTCCGCCTACTTTCGTGCCTATTACCGGGGTTCCGGACGCCATCGCCTCCAGTATGACTATGCCGAAGGACTCTCCGAAGGCGGATGGCAGGACAAAGACATCCGCGGAGGAGAACAACGGATTCAGGGATTCGTCAGGCACATAGCCCAGAAATTCCACGCTTCCGTTGATGCCGAGGGCCTTGGACATGGACAAAAGCACTGGCTTGAGATTGCCTTTTCCCGCAATCCTCAGTTTTGCCTCGGGCATCTCCTTCAGCACATCACTGAACGCCATAAGCAGGGTGAAGAGCCCTTTCTTACTGACGAGCCTTCCAACATAGAGAAAGAAAGGTTCATCTCCAAACCCCATCATCTTCTTTGCCTCAGACCTGTCCATCACCCTGAATTCAGATGTGTCCACACCGTTTGGTATCACCCTTACAGGCACATCCGTGAAATGTGAGATGAACCTTCGAGCAGAATCGCTGACGGCGATTATCTCATCGGCTTTGGAGATCATTATTCGGTACACCGGATATCCGTAGCTGAGAGAAGCCCACAGGTAATTATAATCGGGCATGAACGACACCGTATGTGTGGTTAGAATCCCCTTTATATTGAAGTCTCTGCCTATATTAAGGGCACTCAGAGGCATCCTTGAGAATGCATGATGGGCGTGTATGACATCGAAATCCCCTTTATTTATGGTCTCCTTCATATCTCTGGAGACCCACGGAGACATGTTCAGGCGAAAAAACGGGTCCTTAGGACCTTTAATAACATGAACAGGCACATCCACGGGCATCTCCCCAGGGTTCCATGAGCCTGTAATTATCTCAACATCCACTCCGTATTTCACCAGAAACTCCGTGAGCTGGCGCACATGCACCGCAACACCGCCCGCTCTGGCGTTAAACCATTCAGAAACCATGGCAACTCTCATTTGAACCGCACTCCGCAGTGTGGGCAGAAAACATCGTCCGACCCGACCTCTTTTCCGCATTCCGGACAGAGATAGACCTCTTCCTCCGCTTTCACCCGGTATCCGCATTTTGCGCAGAAGATATCCTCTTCTTCCACCGACGCTCCGCAGTTGGGACAGAAAAGAAGCTTGAACCCGCATTTTCGACAGAACACATCCTCATCTTTCACCTCCGCGCCGCAGTTCGGGCAGACTGATACCGTAAGTTTTTCGGCAACACAGGCGATGGCATCCTTTGCTTCGACCTCAAGGTTCTTTGACAGAGAAACCTCTATTCTTTCTTCCACTGCGTCCTCCTCCGTATCCTCATCCTCGATGACCCGGATATATTCGACGCTTTCACCTTCGGCGCTCTTCCTCGCCTTTACGGCCATGGAAAATGCCTTTTCATAGCCTTCCGTGTCGAAATGCCCCTTCGCTTCGTTCAGAAAACCCTTTGCTTCCTCCGTATCCCTGCCCTCTCTCTCCGCAGTATCTATGGAATCGCCCGCCCTTTTCATCTCGAACTTCGCCTGAAGGTAATACGGGGGGAACTCGTCGAAGACCTTCTTAGGACTGTCCTCTTCCTTTCCGGACGGAGGTGGTGCGTTCAGTATGTCAGTGCCGTCTTCGTGTGCCTTGTTGGCGCGGAGCGCCTCTTCTTTGGCTTCCTTCAAGTAATCATCCGCCTTTGAGTAGAGTCTTGCATCCATGGCCATCTCGGCCTGTATCACCAGAGCCTCGGCCTTTGTGATGTTCACTCCTCTCTGCTCGAGGAGCTTCAGCATGGTACGTGCGGTGGCTATGGAACCCTGCACATCCTCCTTCCTCGTTTTCTTCGTTATTTCGCCGGACTCCAGCTTCTTTTTGAGGTGCTTCTTCCAGTAGTTCGCCATCCATAGGGAAAGCATGAGGAGGGCCAGCGCGATTATCATGAGGATTATGTATGTCCATGTGGTTGCCGTCATTTGATATGTGATTGCTATTTCCGATAAAAGGCTTTTGATGAACTTTCCCTGAAAGAACAGTTCTTTGCCGATATCTTTAATAGTGTGAATTTTTTCGCAATATGTAAGGTGTCACAATGTCGAAAAGAAGAAATGATACATATGAGATGAAACCGGATGATGTTTCCGCAAAGAACAAAGCCCTCTTTATGGCAATAATCCTGATACTCGCCATCGGTACCGCTTCTGCGGTTGCGGCATACTACATATATTCTTCTCCGAGCGCGGGAATAGAGGCCGGAGACACAAGTCCGTCGGACGGAGGGGACAGCGGGAGCACTGACGCTGCGGTCCCGATAGTGAGGAACCACATGGTCATAGGGGAGCTTTTTGTGACCACGACATGTCCCTATTGTGCCGTAGCGGAATCGGATCTGGAAACTCTTGAACAGGACAGAGGGGATTTCTACTTTGTAACCATGGTAGCTGATGTCAACAAGGATGCGTATGACAGATACATGGAAATATCCAAGCAGCAGGGAACTCCCGATACCGAATTCGACGGGGGAAGACGGGGAGAGCTCGGTGCCGTCGATGCCAGCAACTATGTCAATGATATCGAGTACTGCAAAAGCTCGGCCGTAGACGATGTCAGGATATCCGGGGATGCGAGCGTTATGGATTCCAGCCATCTTTCCGTAAGGGTTAGCGTGAGCGTGCCCAGCGGGACGTTCAAGGGCCATATCCGCGCCTTTGTCATAGAAAAGACATCCAGATATGTGAATGTGAAAAATGAGTCCATACCCAATGCATTTCTAGGATACGCGATAAACGAGGATATAACGACCTCCTCCGGCAATGCGTACTCCAAGACGGTCACATGGGAAGGAGATTATAGGGATGCGGGCAACATCGCCATAATCGTAGCGGTCTATGATTCGTACGGTATGGGCGTGAATGCCTACCGCATAAACCTCTAAAACCCTTTATACCTGATTCTATTTGAGGAACCCGTATGTCCAGAAGGAAGAGCCGTACCTCCGAAGAGAATATCGAAACCGATAACGGGATGAAAAGAAAGGTACTCCTGATCTCGGCGATACTGCTTGTAGCAGGAATAGGCGGAGCTCTCGGATATCACGCGTTCACAGGAACATCCGGAATAGATTACGGGAATGATGGGGAAGGAAGTGAAACGACCGGGCCCTATGCCCCCGGAACGCACATGGTGATAATGGAGCTTTTTGTGACAGGCTCGGATGACTGTTCAAAGGCGGAAAGCACCGTCTGTTCCATGGAAAATGAGAGAAGCGATTTCTACTTCGTCAGCATGGTTGCGGACCCATACAATATCAACATGGATGTCATATACAGGTTCCGGCAGATAGGAGATATGAACGGCACCGCCCCCGATGCCGAAATCGACGGTGGAAGAAGGAGTGTTGTGGGAACATTCGAGGAGAGCGCATATGCCGAGGCCATAGATGAATCAAAAGATGCTCCGGTACCGAAGACAAGCATAAACGGCAATGCGGCTCTGTATGGAGATACGGTTCTGCGAGGAAATTTGGATATAAGTGTGAACGAGGATTTTTCTGGATATGTGCGGGCATTCGTTCTTGAAAAATCATCGACAAGACTCTTCAACTCATATGGAAAACCCGTGCCCAATGCTTTCATGGGCTTTGCTCTGAACGAGAGCGTGGAGATAGAGCATACAAGCACATATCACAGGGATATCCAGTGGGAAGGTGATAAGCTCTCTTCAGAGAATATCGCCGTATTGGTGGCACTCTACGACCAGAGGGGCTATGCGGTTCAGGCATATCGTTTCGGCATCTCGCAGTAAAACATTTCCGGCAAAAACTTCTCATGAATCAGAATACACTGCCTCGCCGAGCGTGTTGTCCTGTTATCCGTTTCCCGGACAGAAGCATGAAACGGAACCTGTGACAGAACTCGGGTGATTCACATGGGGAAAACTCGGGTTTCTGTGTTGAGTACAGTTATTTTTTCGCTTACTTAAACACATCGCTAATTCCTCCTT
>CAYYXK010000049.1:0-6809 GCA_964475625.1 uncultured Thermoplasmata archaeon
TCCATTACGACCGTTTTGGATATAGGATATCACTATCCTTCCGTTTCCCTGCAAAGCGACGGCAACTGGCATTCGGTGGAACCCATAAACCTCTGTCCGAACAGATATCCGTACTATGAAATAACCGAAGACTCCGAGATCAGGGAAGAACTTCTGAGAATCCGTTTCTATTCCGACAGATCAGGGGATTCCCTGTATCTCGACAACATCCGTATAACCAGATATTCCGACAAAAACAACCCGGACACGGATGGCGATGCGGTTTCCGACGGAGACGACATGAATCCGGTGGAAGATGTCATGATCAAGATAACCATTGATAAAATAGAAGAGCTTGATCCCGCGGATTCGTGGCCATATGGTCCATTCGACCCGTATCTGAAAGTAAAAGTCGATGACCCGTGGGATTCCGGTGAATGGACTCACAGCCAAGTTCCTCTGGCAAGCAACTCCGATAAAGTCACCGGACCATGGACATTCTACAGAAATGTTCCGGATGATGACTGGGATATCAATATATGGATACAGGCATGGGATGATGATGGGTGGGAGAACACGCATGATTCCAACGGTGTGGATGGGGATGAGGACGATCAACTGGATATAAGTCCTAAATCCGGTGAAAGTACCCTCAAGCTACGCTTTGATGTCAGACATAAGTGGGTATGTATTAGAAATGCATATATCGGTATGGCGGGAGAATACATATGGGCCAACGGAGAAAGGGACGGGTATGTGGGTGATGAAAATGATGCGGAGATCAAGTTCAAGATAGAACTGGCCGGAGAACTGGACCCAACCACAAAGATGGCACTGGCAGAAAAATATTCGCCGATAATGTATTTCAATCAGGATGAACAGTATTTCCCGATTGAAGTGAAAGCCATGTTCGACCAGTCGGATCTGGGACGCTGGCTTATCCCAGGCATATTGTCTCAACCTATAAAGACGCATCCCATAACGGAAGAGGACCTTGCAGAACACACATCTTCATCATATTTCATGGATCAGGTTTCAAAGAGTCAGAGTGGATATAAGCATGTTATCTATTCCAATGTCTTCACGGCAAACGATGGAAAAATAGTTATACAGTACTGGTTCTTCTATGTATTCAACGACGGGGTCAACGACCATGAAGGAGACTGGGAAATGATACAGATAATATTACCTGCAAGTAGTGCTCCATTGTCTGCCACCCCTACAGATGTGGGTTACTCTTGGCATTATGAATTAAAGAAAAGCGGATGGAGTGGAGATAGACTGCAAAAAGAAGGAGCACATTCGAAGGTCTATGTAGGAAAAGGAGGGCATGCAAGCAACTTTAATGGAGGCGCCGAATACACTATACGATGGGAGTATAGTTACGATTACAATCTTATTTTACTCCATAATCAAAACTGGTTGAGGTTCAGAGGCAACTGGGGCAAGGGTGAGATCAATTCCGACATATCAGAAATAATATTGTGGGATGGACCACCGGGACCTGTATTTAGGCATTCAAAGCATGGCTCACTGGGGGCATATTGGGGCGAGTTGGCAAACATGTGGGTTGATTCGATATACTGGTATGACACAACAAATAATCAGGTGGTGGTGTGACGACATCCGGAAACAGAAGCGCTGCAGAAGTCATAGGACTTTTTTCCATATTTCTTACATGCCTGTTTATCACGACTCTCCCATTCATATACGGACAATATAATTTTTTTGAGATTGCTCTTATTCCCGCTGCAATTCTGATTGGCGGCCTAATGAGTTACAAACTCTCTGAGGACAAATTTCTGCCAGAAGTGGCTTTGGAGATGGGACTTTTAGGACTCATGTTATTTACACTATTGATGATAATCTCATGGAGGTCGATTTTTTCATGAAGCTATCGTCAGATTCTCTGTCCCTATCTCTGTCTTTAACTGCGCTCTGTATGTTGATTTTACCGTCATATATGTTTATATTCACCTTGCTTCTTAGGTCTTATGATTCTCCTATCGGACTGTTATTTTTAATGCCCTTGTGTATGGCCCTCTGTGGCATATTCCTTGCAGTACATTCCTTAAAAAGAGATTCTGAAAATAAACACAGAAAGGCATTAAAAGTCAGTATATGGATCGGTCTGTTTAGTGTAGTGCTGTTTGTCTTCTGGCTCATTCTCGGCCCTATGATTGTGCTTCCATAACGATAAACGACATGAAGCTGGAAACACACGGGATGTGCTCACATCTCAGTAGCGTTTTAGAGAAAAGCCTGTGTCAAAAAGCATATATAAGAAACAAATGATATCCTTTCGTGGCACGGATGTTTGAAGAAGGAAAAGAGAATGAAGGAGACTGGGAAATGATACAGATAATACTTCCACCAAATGATGACCCTCTATCTGTCACACCAAGTGCGGCGGGCTATTCGCAGCATTACGGAGGCGAGAAAAGAAGCTGGACCGGTGTGTTGAAGGAGGGAAATCATCCAAAAGTGTATGTAGGAAAAGGCGGACATGCAAGCTACTTTGATACGGGATATACTTTTCCAGATCCACACCATGGAAACGGTGTCGTGTGGTACAGCTCCGATTTCACTCTGGAAATGCTTTACACACAGAAATGGCTTAAGTTCAAAGGCAACTGGGGCAAGGGTGAGATCAATTCCGACATATCAGAAATAATATTGTGGGATGGACCGCCGGGACCTGTATTTAGGCATTCAAAACCAGATGCCGGTAACGGCTTTCAAACTCCTCTTGTATATATGTGGGTTGACCCAATATACTGGAGTGATGCGATATGAAACAGTCAGACAACCTGAAAATAAAGATATCCTTTGCAATCATAGCGGTGGTTTTTCTTATAGCTAACCCGGGTATGTGGGAGTTCTTCGACAGAATGCCCGCCCTATTTTATATGATATCTGTATTTGCTACCTTCATCGCCTTTGCTGCCGCCATAGTTGTCCTTATACGCCTGAAAGAAGAAAGCATAAAGATGAAAATACTGAGGGTATTCGGCATTATGCTGCTGGGAGGCATCATGCTAACTTTCCTCATAATAATGACCACAGGTACCTAGACGAATGGGGGTTTGATAAAATGTCATCATTTCTTTTAATCTTCTACACCCTTGTTCCTTCCATCGGCCTTTCCTTGCTCATGTTCAGCTTTAAAGAACGGGTGGAGGAGAGACATAGAGGCCTATTCAGCATCCTGTGTGTTTTTCCACCTTTGGCAACGATAATCTTTCTACTGTCCATGCCTGAACATGATGCAATTATGCTAAGTATGGATGTGTATTACCTATCTCTGGTCGCATTCATCATAATTGAAACATATCTGTTGACGCACTCCTATGAAGAAAAGAAATAAGACGTCGGAAGTGAAAAGTGACCTATGCTATCTTCTCGATATCCTCCGCCTTTATCACTCCTTTCTCCGTGATGTATCCGGTCACATACTTCGCAGGCGTGACATCGAAGGCCGGATTCCTTGCAGGAGAATCAGGGTTTGCTATCAGGCATTCCCTCGCATATCTGACCTCGTCGGGGGAGCGCTCCTCAATCACAATCTCATCTCCGCTTGAAATCGTTCTGTCAAAGGTGCTCATGGGCGCCGCGACATAGAATGGGATATTGTTTTCTTTTGCGAGAACCGCCTTTTCATAGGTGCCTATCTTGTTCGCGAAGTCCCCGTTCACGGCAATCCTGTCGGCTCCCACTATCACCATGTCGATCTCGCCTTTCCTCATGAAGTGTCCTGCCGCGTTGTCCGCTATCACCGCATGCTCTATTCCCTCGTTGTGTAGTTCCCACGCTGTCAGCGATGCGCCCTGAAGCCTCGGCCTCGTCTCATCCACCCATACGAAGAGCCTCTTTCCCTGCGAGTTCGCAACTCTCATCGGTGCAAGGGCGGTTCCGAAGTCCACGGTTGCAAGCGCTCCCGCGTTGCAGTGGGTCAGTATCCTCGTGTTCGACCTTATCAGTTCCGCGCCGTGCTTTCCGATATCCTCGCAGGCCTTTATGGTAGAAGCGACATAGGACTCCGCCGCTGCCACCGGCTCCTTTCCCGCCTTTATGGATTCGAGCATGTAATCGACGGCATGAAAGAGGTCGTGGGCCGTGGGCCTCGTGGATTTAAGGACGTGAGCGCCGTGCTCTGTCTCCCCCTGCCTGTGTGCGAGTATCATTCCGTAAGCGGCGGCGGCACCTATGGCAGGCGCTCCTCTCACGACCATCTCCTTTATGGCGAACGCTACCTCCCTGTACTCGGAGGCGTTGAAAATCTCTATCTCGAAGGGAAGAGCTCTCTGGTCTATGAATCCGACCTCTCCCTTCTCGCGGTCGTACCATACCGATTTCATCTCGACTTCACTGCTTCCTATGCGGACCTTCATGGGGGTGAATGGACAGAAGATAAAAAATAAGCGGTGCATTGCGGGCCGTGAAATCCTCGGTGTCCTCCTTCGACATAGCCGCGCTCGTCAGCGAACTCAATGCGATACTGAAAGGTGCCTTTCTAGACAAGATATACCAGCCGGAGAGAGATGAGCTTCTGCTTGTATTCAACACGAAATCCGGCAAAAAGGAACTGCTCATGAAAGCCGGGAAATACCTTTTCCTTGGCAGAAAGGGTGAGAACCCACAGGAGCCCAGCGGCATGGTGATGTTCCTCAGAAAGAACCTCGGAAATGCGAGGGTCTCGGAGGTCAGGCAGTACGGCTTCGACAGGATAGTCGAGATAGAGCTTGAAAAGGCGGAGAGATACGCGATAATCGCCGAGTTCTTCCGCAACGGGAACATAAGCATCGTGAAGGACGGAATCATACTGGTTCCGCTCTTCTTCCAGAGATGGTCCAGCCGCGCTCTCATACCGAAGGAAGAATACAGGTATCCGCCGGAGAGCAGCGACCCGCGGAACATGGGAAGAGAGGAACTGGCCGAAAGGCTCAGAAGCAGCGACAGGGACCTGGTGCGGACGCTGGCCACCCGCCTGAACCTCGGAGGCACATATGCGGAGGAGGTCTGCATCATTGCGGGAATCGACAAGAAAAGGAAGGCGAGCGAACTGGACGATGGAGAGATCGATGCCATAGCCGATGCCATTGAGGCACTGTTCGCCACCGAAATATCCCCTGCCATCTACTACGATGGCGGAGAGCCAAAGGACGTGGTCCCGTTCCCGCTCCGTGTCTATGAAGGACTTGAAAGAAAGGATTTCGAGAGGATGAGCGATGCCCTTTTCGCATATTTCACGTCCGTTACTGAAGAGGAGAAGGTCAGGAAGAGCCCTGCCGTGGAAAGGATAGAGCGCCAGATAAAGCAGCAGGAGGAATCCATCGAGGCCTTCAAAAAGGGTAGCGAGGACGCAAAGAGAAAGGCGGAACTGATATACGCACACTATCAGGAGATAGACGCATTCCTCTCAAAGGTCAGGCAGATGCGCGGCAAGGACTTCGCGAGCCTGAAGGAACTGCCCTATTTCGTCTCGGTCCGCCCGGATAAGAAGTTGATAACGATAAAGATAGACGGCGAAGAGGTCACTCTGGACTTCGCAGGTGTGAACGAGAGCGCTCAGCGCTACTATGCAGAGGGCAAGAAACTGAGGGACAAGATAGGGGGGGCCGAAAAAGCACTCGAAGACTCAAAAAAGAAGCTGGAGAAGGTCAGCCAGCAAGATGAGAAGATACGCTCAAAGAAAAAGGAGAGAAAGAAGCACTGGTTCGAGAGGTACCGCTGGTTCATATCCTCGGACGAGAACCTAGTTATCGCAGGAAGGGATGCAAAGACCAACGAAAGGGTGGTCAAGAAGCACATGAAGGACGATGACATCTACGCCCACGCCGAGATACACGGAGCGCCCAGTGTTGTGGTCAAACGCAACGGAGACGAAACGATAGGCGATGACACTCTCAGAGAGGCGTGCGAGTTCGCTCTCTGCTTCTCAAAGGCCTGGCCGTCGAAGATAGGCGGAGGTGCGGCCTACTGGGTGAAACCGTCTCAGGTCAGCAAGACCCCTGAGGCAGGAGAGTTCCTTGCAAGAGGCGCCTTCGTGATACGAGGAAAGAGGAACTATGTGAAAGCCGACCTGAAGCTCGCCGTTGGAATGGTCAATTACGGGGATTCAAAGCTTCCGACCTGCGCTCTGCCATCAGCCATGCACAAATGGTGCGATGAATACTATCTCATAGTGCCCGGCGACGAAAGGAAGGAGAAGACCGCGAAAAGACTTGCTCAGGAAATGGGCGCGGAGGTGGATGAACTGGTGAGTGCTCTGCCCTCTGGCGGGATTGATGTCGTGGAGAAGAAGAAAGGTGAAGGGCAGCGGGTTTCAAGGAAGTTCTGAGATAAGGCTTTAATATTGCGTGTTTTTCAGTGCAAGCGGAACAAGAAAACATTTAAGAAAAGACAATAATCGCAATCTACCTATGGGCCGGTCACGACCTTCTATCCTCAGAAGGTCTGGTCGCAAGGGCGTACGAACAACATTAGTTGCGATCGGGACTTTCGAAGGAAGTCAACGACCTTGCTCCAGACCCAGCCTTCCGCTACGCGAAAGGCAGGCTCGCAGAATTCCTCCGGAATTCAGCTCGTCGCCACCTACAAAACATTTAAGAAACCGATTTGTTCGCAACATCATGGGCCGATAGATCAGCTGGAAGACACGAACTTCTTTTCAAGAAGTTCTACTCGCAAAATACAAATATTTTGCTCGTGCTGCCTTCGTAAGGCCCGAAAACCTTTAAAAAATAGTTCTTACTCGCCAATCCCCATGGGCTGGTAGATCAGCTGGAAGACACGAACTTCTTTTCAAGAAGTTCTACTCGCAAAATACA
>CAYYXK010000049.1:6909-9454 GCA_964475625.1 uncultured Thermoplasmata archaeon
TTAAAAAATAGTTCTTACTCGCCAATCCCCATGGGCTGGTAGATCAGCTGGAAGATCGCTGCCTTCGCAAGGCAGAGGCCGCGGGTTCAAATCCCGCCCAGTCCACTCGCTCACTTCGTTCGCTCGCGGACTGGGCTTATGTTCGGCTATCGCCTCACATCCCGCCCAGTCCTTTATTCATTCAGTGATACTGAAGTATTCACCCATTCTCTTTCATATGTTTTTCCTGTTCTTTTTTAAGTTCTTTTTTGTACTTTCTGAAAGAAAATCTAAATGACCAGATAGAAACGAACATTCCCATTAAAAATAACATCAAAAATAACACTCTTAAGTTCAGAGGGTTCTGTGCGTCTAATATATCCAAAAACGGAGACCACAATAAAAAGAATCCCACTCCCATTAATGAAAAGCCCATCAAACAAAATTCTTTTTCTGATTTTGTTAGTTTTTTAGTTCTTTTAATCAATGGAAAAAAATCTAAAATTGCACCTATTATAAATATAATAAATCCAATCCATCTGACCGCATCAACCAGTATGGAGATTTCATCAGACATGGTTTTTCACCGTGCATTCTGTGAGTTCGTATGCGGGCCTCCCCGATACATCGGTATTCATGGATGAGGATGTCTTTTATTCTTAAAATGTTTTTGGTTGTCACATTCCCCAGAAGCCGTCCTCTTTTCTCTTTATCTCGATGACCTTGTCGAGGACTTCCTGCTCGTCGTAGTTGAGGTTGACCTTCTTGAGCGCCTTGACATCGCCTTCGGAGAGGTTCACATAGAGTATCTCATCGGGGTTTATCTGCCTGCCTACGGTTACGCCTTCTATGGCCACTGCCACTTCCTGCCCTGCCCTTGCTTCTTTCAGGGTATCATTTCCCTCTCTTATCGACTTTATGCGACCCACTACCCTTCCGTCCTCTTTAAGTAGCCTCTGCTCCGGCTTTATGCGCCCTGCCAGAACCCTCACTCCGACTATGGCCGGCTTGCTTATGCGGAAGATGTAGTCCGGAAGTATCTTCATCGAGCCGGGATAGGTTATCTCATCTCTTGACCTGTTCTCCATCTCTTCCTTCTTTCTGTCGAGCCAATCATCATAGTCCTCGACTATTTTGTAAACGACTTTGTCGAGGAAGAGCATGACATCTTCATGGTTCTGAATCTCTTCCTTGGCGGCAGGGAGGAGATCGACATTGAAGCCCAGTATCACACGGCGCAGGGGGTCGTTTATGGTAGCTGCATCCACTATGTCCCTTCTGGATATCGGGCCGACCTCCGCCCTCTTTATCGGGACACCTATGCCTTTCAACTCGAATGCAAGGGCCTCGAGCGAGCCGAGAGCATCGGCCTTGATTATCACTCCGTTCTCATCGGTCTCTATGCTTATCTCATATTCTTCATTCATCTGCCGGCGCACCTCATCCTCCTTTCCGGGAGGTATCGCCCTTATGGTCGTTCCGGCAAGTAATCCTTCCATCTTGTCCTGAAGCACTATCTTCACTCCTGCGGCGGCGCTCACATCATTCACTCTGTCAAAATTCTCTCTTGGGTCGCGTATCTCGTCCAGAGCCTTGGGTTTCAATATGGCTTTTATCTTGGTGATGGTCGTACCGTTCTTGGTCCATACAGCGACCTTTTCACCTCTTTTCATGGTTCCCTTGTATATTATGGTGTCGAGTGTCGTACCAAGACCTTTTTCCTCCTTTATCTCAAGTATGGTTCCCTCTCCGGCTCCCTCTTCGGTTCTAAGGTTCTCTTCGAGAAAGCGCTGTGCGAGGCCGACCACCATCAGCAGGACATCCGCCACCCCCTCTCCGGTCTTCGCACTTCCGGGTATTATGGCCACGTTCTTCGTGAAATCGCTTATCCTGTCGTATCTGTCGGAGGGTATGCCGTGCGAATACAGGTTCTCTATCAGCTTGTATATCTTCTCATCCAGATTCGCCTGTGCCTGAGGGCTCTGTTCCTTGAAGGATATCGCAAAAGGTTTGTCCGTGGAGCGCCAGCCGTCTATGCGGTCTATCTTGTTGGCCAGTATCACGAAGGGAGTCTTGTTCTTCTTGAGTATGTTCAGGGATTCTATGCTCTGAGGCATCAGTCCCTCGTTTATGTCTATGACAAGTATGGCTATGTCCGCGAGAGAGCCCCCTCTTGACCTCAGAGTTATGAAAGAATGATGGCCCGGCGTGTCTATGAAAAGAAGTCCGGGTACCGTGAATTTCCTATTCCCGATGAGCGGTCCACATACTTTGTAGATGACATCTATCGGCACTTCCGTGGCCCCTATATGCTGAGTTATGCCTCCAGCCTCTCTCTTTACCACTCCGGAACCCCGTATCCTGTCTAAAAATGTGGTCTTTCCGTGGTCCACATGACCTAGGACGCTTACTATCGGCTGGCGTATCTTTCCGGGCATGATTTCTCCTAAACGCGCATGTATATGAATTTTGAGAATGAGGTGCTCTGTTGCACAAACAGTTTTATAAGCTATGGTGCCATACTTTCTGGTAAATAAGCAGAAAGATATGGGTGGGATGAGTGAAA
>CAYYXK010000050.1:0-9116 GCA_964475625.1 uncultured Thermoplasmata archaeon
TCAGACTTCCAATGAAGATACCCCGCAGCTTGCTGCGGTTGGGTTCTTCATTTCCAAGCTCTATGCTCTCAGAATATTTTTTTCTTCGATATAATTCGTTCATTTTTAGCTGCATATTATGTAGCCCCCTCACTGCTCCTTTTTCTTCTGTTTCTGCAATGAGAGAATTGACCGTAGAAATCATTTTTTCTGATTCTTTTCTTTTTGCAAACGGCAATAAGAAAACCAATATTACGGAAAGCACCACCACCATAATGATACAAACTTGACCCCAAGATACACTTAATGAAATATAATTATAGATATAATATATAATTATAATTATTATAAAAAGCAAAACTCCCCAAAGACAACAGTGTTCACTATCCTCTGCCAAAAAGCAGACCTCCTATAAACAAAGACAGAGAAAACCCAAAAAGAAATCCCGTTACCAATCTCAAATAGTTATTGCTTTCTCTCTTTCCAAAAAGTTGCGTTGTACCATCTATAATCATAGGTGCCATAAGAAGAAGCGCTAAAGGAAAACTCAATGTGAATCCTGCAAATAGCACGATGAAACCTGCAATATATCCGAATAGTATTCCCAAGTCTCTACTGCAAAGGTAGTTTTCGAGCCCGAAAAACCTAACTGCCCGGTCCTTCCGGTGGTGGCATACACACAGCCCTATCCTTTTGTCTCCCATGCGTACATAGAGAACCGGCCCTATCGATTTTTTCCACTCATAAGTGAACCTCTTGTTTAAAGAGGGGGGAGGTCTGAACGAAATATCCATATTGAGTCCTGATTGTATGTCCATATTCTTTCTCCTGACCTTTTGAAGCTAAAAATCATCGTGTATATAGATTTTCCTGAAATTCTTACAAATCGTCTCACAAATCCTCCAAGTCCTCCCAGTCGTTCATCGCTTCGTATGCTATGAAAAGGTCCTCGTCCGCCTCCGCATCCTCGTCGTGTTCGTTTCTCTTCTTTCTCTTGTTAGATTGTAGCATATCTTCCGGATCCACACGCGGAGCATCTCCTTTGTGCCTTACACCCCTGTGCTCAACGGTCTGCGCTCTCTCCCCACCGCTTTCCTCGGGAGCGCTCAGTATTCCGTATATCACAAGTATTCCGAGCACTAGAGTCAGTATGATTCCGATGCCGCACAGGACATCCTGTTTCAGGATGAGATACAGCACTGTGACTGCCAGAAGCAAAACGAATATGACAGTCATCGGGCCGCAGCATGATTTTTCGGACATACCTGTTCAAAACGATATGCCGCATTCACTATAAAGGATTGCCCTCCGAACAGATAAGAATGCAGTATCTCGGATTCATTTCTCCGTTAATCCGCCCTCTTTTCCTGCGATGTCCCCCCCCCGCATATCCAGCACACTAACGACCATTTCAGCATTTGATACCGTAAACATACTTTATCATCGTCCCGCCGTTCCATATCTCATCTCTGTCCAATAAGTATATCTACATGTTCTTTTGAAACAGTAGTGATAACATGTCAGAACTACTCCATGATACGGAAAAGATAAAGGAAGAGATAAAACAGATCCTCAGAGACCTCCAGAACGGAGAGAATATCGAGGAGGCCAAGTCCAGACTGAAACAGATACTCAGCGACCTGAACCCGATAATGATACCTATCGTGGAACAGGAACTGGTGAAGGAAGGGGTTTCACCGAAGGAGATAGTCAAGATGTGCGATGTCCACACCGAACTCTTCCGCGAGGTACTTCAGGAGAAGAAGGAATACGACTTTCCGGAAGGTCATCCGCTCACCACCATGCAGATGGAGAACGAGGCCATAGCGAGGGATGCGGAACTGATACAGCTCTATGCAAACAGCCTTGCCTCGGCAAAGGACGAAAAGGTGAGAAAGGACGTCCTTGAAACCGTAAGGGACATGGTGAACGAGCTCAGAGGTGTAGGATACCACTATGAGAGAGAGGAGATGCTGGTCTTCCCTTATCTGGAGCGCAGGGGCATAAGTGCCGTTCCAACGGTCCTGTGGACGAAGCACGACGATGTGAGATATAAGATAAAGAGGCTGGGCATGCTTGTCTCAAAAGACCCCGGTTTCGGAGAATGGGACGAGTTCTCGAAGAAACTGCAGGACCTTGCGAAGGAGGTGGCCGGAGCCCTCACCGACATGACATACAGAGAGAACAACATCCTGTATCCGACCGTCAAACTCCTGCTCTCGGAGGGAGAATGGGCTGCGATAAAGGAGCAGGAGAAGGGATACCATTTCTACAAAGTAAAACCGGGGGATGATTGGAGGCCGGAGGAAAGACCGGTGTTCCCCTATGAAGTGGATGCGAACCTAAGCGAAGAGGAGATACTGAACTTGCCGGATACGATAAAACCCTTCGTGAAGGGTGCGGAGCTTGACACGCACGAACTGATAAGGGAAGGAGATGTGGAACTGGATGCGGGCTATATGCTTCCGGAGGAGATAAGGTACATGCTGAACACGCTGCCCTTTGATATGACATTCATAGATTCCGAGGACAGGGTCAGGTTCTTCAGCAACGGGGAAGAGCGCATATTTCCGAGAAGTCCCAGCATACTGGGAAGGCCCGTTCAACTCTGCCACCCGCCCAAGAGCGTCGGGATAGTGAACAAGATACTCGCGGAGTTCAAAGCGGGAAGAAGGGATAAGGCGGAGTTCTGGATTCAGATGATGGGAAAGTTCATTCACATACAATATTTCCCCATATTCACGAAGGAAGGAAAGTATCTGGGAACGCTGGAGGTATCTCAGGATGCTACCCATGTGCGCTCTCTGGAAGGAAACAAAAGATTGCTGGATTGGAAGTGATTAGGAAAGATAGGAGCGCAGTCCCTCAAGGTTCTCGGACAAGGTCCGGATGTAGGAAACCTCCGATTTCAGCATGTCCTCGTCCTTGTTCCGTATCCACTCGTCCAGCCATGCGAACCTAGTGCTGATAATCAGTTCGGGGAGCATGTTCCATGATTCCGCAGTGAAATCTCCATTTTTAAGAGTACTCAGGAATTCCTCAGCAAAGGGAGAGAAAAGCCCCTTCGCATCCTCTATGCCGATGCATCCGAGCATCATAGCAGCATCATACATTTCCGGCTTGAATCCCATGAACTCCCAGTCTATTACCGCATTTATGCGCTCTTCGCCCCAGATTATGTTCATCGGATGGAAATCCCCATGAGTGAATCCATGCGGCAGGGACTCCCACTTTTTCAGAAAGGGTTTCATATCATCATACACCTCAATAATATCAGTATATTTTCCACGCCCCTTTCTCCCGATTCTGCGCATCAGAGACTCAATGAAGGATGGCATATGTGCACTATCCACATGGAGCTCGTTTTCCAATGCCGCACCCCTCATACTCGTCAGAAATCCCGCCGCTTCTTTACCACGCCGCCCGTCGTATATGAAATCGGGCCTGGGTGGAGGACCACCCCGAACATATTCTTTCAGTGTCCAGAAGCCCCTGTTTTTCAGCACATATCTTCCATTACCGGCCAGGACATACCTTTCTACGGGAAGACCCTCTCCGGTGAGGACATCCAGGATACCCGCCTGTTCTTCTTTTCTTTTCACCTTCCACCCGTTTATTTTTTCCAGAACGTATAATCTCTCAGGGCCTTTCACAAGATATCTTTCCACGGAGCGCCTCGGGCTCCCCCTTATCTTCGCTTTTTCGAGGATTTCCACCTCGCTCAGGGACCATTCCAAAAGAAGATCAGATATCTCTTTCACAGGACTTCATCCACACACCATATAATAGTTTATGTCGTCCCTTTCTTTCCAAATCTCGTTGACTGGAACGAAAGATATATATATTGCTGCGCCCTTGTCCACTCACACAAATCCTTCAGGATTGGTAATAAAGGTTATTTGAAGGAGGAAGAAAATGACGCAAAAACAGAAGAAAACTCAGGTAAAGAGTGCTGCCCTGTCAATGCTGATCGTGGCTGTCATGTTACTAGTGACACTTGTTCCCGCTGCGACAGTTAATGCAGAGACAAAGGAGGTAGGCGGAAATCTGACAGTGGCTGTCAAGGAAGCCCCTGGCACGACGAACCCCCTCAATGCTACCCAGGACGAGTGGATAATGAATGCGCTTTATGATTCACTGGCCATTTACGACCCTGTGAAAGGTGTACTTCCATGGCTCGCGAGCAGCTGGACAGTGGGAGAAGGCAATACAACAGTAACCGTGACCCTCAAGAACGGGGTCACATTCACGGACGGATCTCCGATGACCTCTGCCGATGTCGTATATTCATATGAACAGTACATGGGTTCAACGGGATATTACGGCAATAGCGTGGCATGCATACAGGGTGTAAGTGCCAGCGACGACATGACCGTGGTATTCACACTTTCTGCTCCGAATAGCAACTTCTTCACAATGGGTCTCATGGTTCCGATTATAAAGGACGGAACTGCCAACAAACCCATCGGAACAGGCCCCTTCATGGATTACACCACAGGCTCCAGAACAGGAACCGACACGAACATAACCCTCAATGACCCGAACGATGCAGGTTCGAGGGTAGGCGGAGATGTGACATTCCATCTTCCGCACAGCCACCTTATCGAGGGCAGTGTCGTGGTCCATTGCTATGCTCCGATAATGGATAACGGTTCCTTCATCGGAACGGATTGGAGCACGGAGAACAACCATACCATAGATTATGACTATGTGGCAGGCACAGTCACAATAAACGGGCTCAATGAGTTCGAATATGTCACTGTGGACTTCTCTTTCGAGCAGGATACATTCTCGGTTTCAACGAACACCAATTACTTCGCAGGAAGGCCGTATGTTGACGGAATAACCTTTGTGATGGAGTATGGCATGGATTCCGCATCCGTTGATGATATAAACAATCAGAGAGTGGATGTCATATTCGATATGGTCGATCCCTACTACAAGTCTGTTGTGCAGGGCATGAATTCACTCACACCTCTTACAACAGATACCATCGAACTCAGGATAAACTCCGGAAACGCACCTCTGGACAATTCCGAGTTCAGGAAAGCGGTGTCCTATGCCGTTGACAAGCAGGGATTCGTGACCAAGACCCTGATGAACAGCGGAATAGTCGCCGACTCGGTTATACCGAGGGACAATGTATTCTGGTACAACACCACTCTGGCAGCAAGGCCTTATGATACCGGTCTGGCATCATCCACACTCAGCAACGCGGGATATGTGGACTCCGACGGAAACGGATATGTGGACCTTCCGGACGGAACTCCGTTCAGCATAACCGTAAAGAGCGTGGGAATCGATGTTGACAACTATCTCGCAGCTCAGGCTCAGGTCATATCCGAAATACTCAAGAACGAGGTCGGAGTCAACAATACATGGGTGGTAGAGTCATCCGAGAACATAACCGCGGATATGAACTCCGGTAATTTCGACCTCATAATGGTGAGGATGAGATATCCGCTTGACCCGTCATATCTTGAGACATTCATGACAGGCAACGCCGGAAATGTTATGGGCTATTCCAACGCAAGCTTCGATGCGGTCATGGAGAAGGCATCCTCCGAGATGGACCTTTCGAAGAAGCAGATGTATATCAAACAGGCACAGGGAATACTCTACGATGACACGGCAACAATCGTCCTCGCATATCTCAAGGGGCTCCAGTACTACAACGGCAACACATATGAAGGATATTACAACATAATAAATGGAATAAACAACAAGATGTCGCTTCTGAATGTCTACCATGTGATAGAGGGAAGTCTTTCCACAAGCGTGGTGGTTTCGACATACAGCCCTGTTTCCGGTCATGATGTTACCATAACCTTCACTGTCACGGATGGAACAAACCCGATCGAGAGTGCGGAAATAGAGCTTTCGGCATCGGCCGGCACACTTTCATCCGCAACAGTTACCACCGATGCGGACGGAAAGGCCACAGTCACAGTAACCACACCGGAAGTCACCGAATTCACGGATGTGACCATAACGGCAAAGGCTTACAAGCCCGGATACATACACTCCGAGAATTCCATAACAGTGACCGTTCACCCGGTAGAACAGGACATGCTTTCCGTAGCGGTCGATCCGACATCGGCCGAAGTAGGATCTGGCAACAGCACAACGCTGACCGTTACCGTTACCGCCACGGACGGAAATCCGGTGGAAGGTGCCACAATCGATGTGACCGTCCTGCCATCCACGGGTGCCACGGTATCTGTGTCCGGACCTACGGATGAGAACGGACAGGCAACTATAACCTTCACCGCGCCTGAAACGACCAGCAGGATAATACACACTCTGCAGATAACCGCACATGCGGACGGATACACGGATCCGGACAGCCCTGCGGTAAGCACAATAACCGTTGTCGGAAAGGCACCTGCGAGTCCGGAGGTAACTGCGGACAGTGTACCCGGTTTCGAGGCATTCGTTGCCATGGCCGCAATAGCAATGGCAGGAGTGGCCTTCGGCCTCAGAAAGAAGGACTAAACCCATTTCCCTTTTTCACAATTTTTTCCAAAAAGGTTAAAGATTAGATAGTAGTAGTGAGTGTTATGGTTGATGACGGCCCATATTACGGTGCTCCGCCGCGGAATGCCGGAAATTTTCAGCGCCATACCGTACGGACATCCGAAAAGCCGCCCAAAAGAAGAGGGGGCGTACTTCGCAGGATAATCGGGCTTATCCTTGTTCTCCTGGCACTGTACATACTCTTTACAAGTCCTTTGTTGCCCCTCATCATGAACAATGTCGGTCCTTATCGGGTCTATCCCGAAGAGGCCACCTTCACCATACAGAGGACCATCACTTTAAGCGGTTCCGGGGCATACACAGTGGATTTTGCAGAGCCTAACAATATAAGCAATGCACAGGAGGTGAAGAAGGTCGTCTTTGACCCCTATCCGGAGCGCAGTGAGAGGTACGGACGATTGTGGGATGTCTGGAACGGAGACCTCGGAGCGCTCAATAGAAGGGATACGATAACCATACAATACACGCTCCACACCTATACTCTTGTTTGGAACATGGAGGGCAGCGGAAGCGTTTATTCCATACCTCAGGACATAAGAGACCAGTATACCTCCGACGAATGGACGCTCATTCCCGCCGATACACCTCTGGGTACTTCCGACAGGGACGGGGACGGGCAGCCGGATGTTATGATGGAACCTTCCGCACCGGCCATCTCGGAGCTCGCTCACCAGCTTACCGATGATAAGCCGGAAGTATATGCCAAAGCAAAGGCCATATATGATTATATGCACAAGAATTTTAAATATTCCACACCCGCTCAGATGCAGCAGGTGCAGGAGGAGTACGGGGGCCTTCCGAAGCACAGCCTCGCGACCCTGAGGGACGGATGGGGGGATTGTGACGACCAGTCCATGCTGTACATCTCACTTTTAAGGGCCGTAGGAGTCCCTGCGAGGATCGAGATGGGGATGCTTTACGACCAGCAGAACGACGAATGGGGCGGCCACGCATGGGCGCAGGTCTATATCGCTCAGCAGGACGGTACCGGAGGATGGTACAATGTGGACATCGTAAACTCTCAGTTCCTGTTCAGAGATTGCAATCGTATGAGCACATGGATAGACGACGGGAATGCGGAGCATCTTGACGACTATTACCACATCTTCCGGGGCGCAGGCACTGTGAACTTCGATGAAAGTGACACATCCATTTCCTATACCTCTTCCGGGCAGATAAAGGTGAGTTCGGACATGTCCACCGACTCACTGCCCGGTTTCGAGGCCGTGCTTGTTCCGATAGCCGTCAGTGTCGCTCTTTTTCTGAGAAAAAAGAAGAGATGAATCCTGCCATAAGCCGCGATGCGAGAGTGGAGGTCATCCCATTGATATCGCAATCCGGGCATACCTCCACTATATCCATTCCGACACTTCTACCAGCCAGTTTATGTATTATGGACAGGACATCCCACGGGTTCAGTCCGAACGGTTCGGGGGTGCCTGTGCCGGGGGCATACGCAGGGTCTATTCCGTCCATATCTATGCTGAGATAAACCGGGCCATCGGGCAGAGGTATGTTCTCGATGCCTTTCTCCCGTATTTCCAGAACATCATGGATGCGAACTCCCATATCTTCGGCCTCTTTCCTTGAAGTTTCCGGCCAGCTTCTTATTCCGATGATATGTATCCTGTCTCCGCCGAGTATTTCGGCCTCTCTTCTTCTGGGGGTTCCGTGACTGAATCTGCTACCATTCAGCACATCATCGAAATCCAGATGTGCGTCTATGGAAACCAGTGAAATATCCTTCCTTTTCACGGCTTCGATGACAGCAGGGGTTATCGAGTGGTCGCCGCCCATAACGAGAGGAACACTTCCTTTACGAGTTATGACGGAAACAGTTTCCGAAAGTGATTTCCTGAAGACATTCCAGTTTTTCGCCTCCACATCGCCGACATCCTCAACGGAAAGGTCCAGTGAGATGCCCAGAAAATTGTCCTCAAGGTACAGCGATTCTTCACGAATATATCTCGGAGCATACTTCGAACCATACCTGCGGCTGCTGTTAAGGTCATACGGAGCGCCCACGATGGATATTCTCGCATCCTCAAGATGCTCCGGAAAGAAAAGAAAGGCAGGTTTCATACCCTTATACCTTGGTTATCTTCCTCTTGCCCAAGGCCTCCAGATACTGGATGTCCTTGCCCGGTTCCAAATCATCTCTGAACTCATCCGGCATGGGGACGGTGAACATCTCGTATGTGGAGAGGTCCATCAACTGAACCTCCTCACCCTGTATGGAGACCACCTGAGCGGTTCCCTTGTTTATCATCGGTATGTGTATCTTGTGCTTGACAGGGTGCACGACGCTCCTCTTCTGACCGTCGAAGATTCCAACGGCCTCTATACGGGCCTTGGCCTCTCCGTGCTTCCCCGGCTTCGAGGTGGTTATGTTCATTATCTTGCACGGTTCTCCGTCTATCACCATATACCTTCCGACCTTGAGCTCACGAACTTCGCCCTGGGTCCATCCGCCTTCTGCTTCTGCCATAATAATCCGCTCCCCATCCATTACTTCTTTAAATAGATTTTCCTAAGGAGGAGAGAATGTAGTATCCCGAAATCATTTTACACTTCAAGCAACGGTCTTCAATCTATGAAGA
>CAYYXK010000051.1:0-8908 GCA_964475625.1 uncultured Thermoplasmata archaeon
CTCGAGGGTCGCACCGAGAATGCTGTCGATGATGCACCCGACGAAGCCCATAAATCCTATTAGCACGAAGAGAAAGAGTGCGGCAGTGAGCTCGGATTGAAGAGTATCACTGAAATATATGAGAAAGACCCCTCCGAGAATTGCCGTTGCAAAGGCACCTATGCCTGACCAGAGGGTTCCATATGGGGATACGCCGCCGTTAGTACCCGCTTTCACGGGTTTCATGCTGGTTATCATTCGTGCTCTGCCGGAAAGAACTCCCATCTCGCTGGCAAGTGTATCCGAAGCGGCAGTGGCTATGGCAACGAGAAAGAGGCTCCCCGAGAGCTCAATGGGTATCACCGCATGGCCCGGTACGGAGAGAAGAGCAATAAGGATGGGAACGGTACCTGTGGAAAGCACGTTCTTCCAGCCTCGTTCTCCGCTTTTTCCCTCCTGAACACCTTTCTTCTTCTTATCCGAGAACCTGTATCTTGTGACCACGAGGCCCGCCAGCAGGAATCCGAAAAGGAGTACAAGCCAAGAGGGGTGAGTTAGTGCGATTATTATGCCCATGGCTGAGGCTGTTGCGGAACCGTCTGCCGTGAGCAAGCCCTTTCGATATGTTATGAAGCCTATTATCAGACACAATACAAGGGCAATCGCAGCTATCATGTGCTTTCCTCAGACATCGAAGTACCGTTCTATTTCCCAAGGGGATGTATTGCCTATGAAACGGTACCATTCATCCTCTTTGATGGTGACAAACACATCGTATATCGGACCCAGGGCCTTCTGAACGACCTCATCGGACTTAAGCTCCTCAACCGCATCTCCGAGGTTCATCGGAAGTTTGCCGATTCCGAGCTTTTTCCTTTTGTTCTTTGTCATGTGGTAGATGTTTTCTTCTATCGGGTCGCCAGGCTCTATCTTCTTCTTTATACCGTGAAGGCCCGCATGAAGTATGACCGCCTCGGCAAGATAGGGATTTGCGGAAGGGTCGGGATTCCTTATCTCAACATCCGGATTGGATTTCCCGGCAGGGACGCGCAGGAGAGCGCTCCTGTTCCTGTTGCCCCATGCGATGTATGCGGGAGCTTCAAGTCCGCCCGCGAGCCTCTTGTACGAATTTACGGTGGGGTTCGTTATAGCAGTGAAAGCGCTCACATGCTCAAGTATGCCTCCGATGAAATATCTGGCCGTTTGGCTGAGGCCGAGCTTGTCATTCTCATCGTAGAACGCGTTCTTTCCGCTCTTTTCAAGATACATGTGCATGTGCATCCCGGAACCCGCCTCATCAGGTATGGGTTTCGGCATATATGTCACTCTGAAATCGTAGTTTCTGGCTACCATTCTGGAGAGGTATTTGTGGATGAGTATGTAATCGCCGGTTCTTATCGCGCCTTCCACAAACGGAAGCTCGATCTCTATCTGTCCGTACGCGTTCTCATGGTGGTGGTACCGGACACCTATGCCGACTCTACGCAGTACACTTGCCAGTTCAGAGCGGTATTCGGCGATATCGTCGAAACTGGGGGGAAGGAAATATCTTGTCCCCAGAGGATTGTGTATGTTCAACGGATCCTCGTCCTTTCTGAAAACAAAAAACTCCATCTCGGGCCGAATGAACGGCGTGAATCCAGCCGATTTAATGGATTTTTCGACCTTCAGGATTATGTTTCGAGGGTCCGTCGGAAGAAGGCTCCCATCCGACCTGTGGGTCTGCAGAGGTATCAGAGCCTCTTTTCTGGTCGGCAGGATTATGCTACGGTCCAGCTCAGGTATCCCGAGTATGTCCGAATCTTCAACCTCGGCGAAACCCTTTATGGAGGAACCGTCTATCCCTATCCCGGTCTCACCTTCGTTTATCAGGGTCTTCGGAGGGAAAGTAAGGGTTCTCATTCTTCCGTATATATCACAGACAAAACCGTGCACCCAGTTTATATTCTTTATTTCATCGGGAACCTTCATCATAAACATCACCTTTTTTTCTCAGCACCACACAGGGATATTTTAAGTTTTTTGCGTTATCTGGCTTGGGGGGGACGAAAACATTATAAAGGCGGCCTTTTTATGAACCAAAAACCAGCATATGAGGCAATTGAATGACCGGAGAACTTGTTGAAGACCTGGAAGCAAAGCGCGAAAAGGCATACAAAGAGGCCATGAAACATAGAAAGAGAAGGGACACTCTTAATGAAGATGCCAGAAAATGGGCCAATAAAAGGGATGAACTGAACAAAAAGGCCCGTGCCGTGGCAAAAGAGGCCGCGGTACATAAGGAGAAGAGGGACGAACTGAACCAGAAGGTCAGAGACACCAAGGTACTTCGCGATGAGTGGAATAAGAAGTACCGGGATGTTGAGAAGGAGATACGCCGCCTTAAAAAGGAGAAATCCCCGCAGGGCGGAAAATCCATCGGCAAGTTGAAGGCCCAGTTGAAGTCGCTGGAGTTCAAGCAACAGACCGCCGCACTCACCAAGGAAAAGGAAGAGGAACTCATCGATATCATGCGAAAATTGAGCAAGGAGATAGAGGACATCGAGAAGAGCCTTGAAGACAGCGATGAGGTCAAGAAGCTCAATGAAGAGGCGGAAAAGGTAAGGGAAGAGGCGGAGAAATACCACGAATTGGTCTCGGAATATGCGGATGCGGCTCAGGAAGAGCACGAGAAAATGGTGGCACTCTTCGAAGAAGCGGATTCGCTCAGGCAGGAGGCCGACGATGCTCAGGAGAGATTCATAGAAGCCAAGCTTAAATCCGATGAGGAGCACAGAATGTTCCTTGAAGACATGAAGAAGGTCAACGAGCTCGACAAGATACTCTCTGGACTCAGACATAAGAGGAGAGGCGGCTCAGGAAAGCATGAGAATGAGAACACGGAGCGCGCCCGCGAGATATACGAGAGGTTCAAGAACGGAGAGAAGCTGTCCACGGATGACCTGATGCTTTTGCAGAAATCGGGATTCCTTTAAATCAATAAACATAATCCCTTTACTTTTTAATATTATATCTTTTCGAAGAGCGCTAGTTTTAAATAGAGCTTTTTAGAGAGTTAGTATTCGGGGGATTTCGGGCTAGGTTAATGAGTGCATCCCATCCTCATCATTCTCTAGCCCCCACCCCTTTTTCTTTTTAGTAAATTGCTTATACACGGAGGAGATGCCGCACCATGCTTCCTGTGAGCGAAGAGACAAAGGACATAATCATCCGCTTCATAAGGGACAGTATCGGGCGGAGCGGCGCGAAAGGTGTCCTGCTCGGCCTGAGCGGAGGCCTTGACTCCTGTGTTACTCTGAAAATGTCAGTTATGGCACTGGGAAAGGAGAATGTCCATGCCGTTCTTCTGCCCGAGAAGAAGGAGGGAACGGATTACGAGCACGCGCTCTCCTTCGCTGAACGGGAAGGGATATCATACGGCATCACAGAGATAGACCCGCTAGTGGGGGCATACGAAAGGCGCATCGGAGAGATGAGCAGGGGAGCACTATCCAACATTAAGGCGAGGATACGGATGACGCTACTCCATGCGACTGCTTATGAGAAAGGAATGCTTGTCATGGGTACCAGCAACAAGTCGGAACTTCTCACAGGATATTTCACGAAGTTCGGGGACGGCGGTGTTGACCTTATGCCGATAGGCGACCTTTACAAGACGCAGGTCAGGGAACTGGCCGCCATGATCGGAATACCGCAGGAGATAATCGGGAGGCCCCCGAGCGCCGGGCTCTATGAAGGGCAGACCGACGAGGCAGAGCTGGGAATGTCATACGCGATGCTGGACTGCATACTATATGGAATCGAGAGGGACCTTTCGATACCAGAGATATCGAAGGAATGCGGATGCCCCGAGGAAGAGGCACAGAGGATACTTGACACGAAGCGCTCCACGGCCCACAAAAGAAGGATGCCTCTGATACCGAAAATCGGCATAAGGACCGTGGGGTGGGACTGGAGGGAATGAAAACCTGCAGAAAATTATATATAGAATGTATGCGATAGAGCCATCGTGCGTATGCCATATGGAAGGACGGGTTTCAGACGAAGAACGAAAATAACAGCATGGAGAGCGCTCATTTCGCTCTTTGTTCTTAGTCTGGTGATGGTTCAACCCGTATCCGCTCAATCCAACTTCCTCGAGAACACGGAGAAATCCAATTACAGGGAAGGGGTCGGGAATATAACATACCCCGTAGAGAAATATGTTACAATGAAAAATTCCTTTGGTGAGAGTATTCTAACTGATGATATAAACGGAGACGGCAATAAAGAGATAATAGGCGTATCTCTGCTTAACGGCACGCTGGATGTATACGATTCCAAATTGAATCTCATGTGGGAGTTCGAGCATGAAATGGCGCATGAATGGGAACCTCTCATGTATGGAAAAATAACTGCGTTGGCTACGGGAGACCTCGATGGAGACGGTGTTTCTGACATTCTTTTCTCAATGGCACCTTCAGTATGTCCTCTCGAAACCCCCATATTCATACCCGAGCCATTCTCTGTAATATATGCGTTCAAAGGTGAGGGGACACTCTTATGGAACACAAGTCTCAAAGGTGGAATAACACAGGAATCTCTTGAAATCTGCGATATAGATGGTGATGGAAGAAACGAGATACTTGCAGGAGGGTCAGACCTGTATGTGTTATTTGGCAGTAACGGAACCCTGCGTTATCGATACGATCTTTCAAATTATTCATTCAGAGGAATTCCTGAGATAATTTCCCATGAAAACGAGATAGTCTTCTCCTTCTGGCATTATCCGGAAGCAAGAAGAGCATATGATAATATGTTCAGAGTTTACAATTCTTTTTACAATATTGAAAAAATCAGACTTTCCAATAACTCTTTCCAGAAAGTGTGGGAAACGGAACTGGAAAACGACGATTCTGCATCTTCTCCACAGTATCAGAGATTCTTTGCTACCGAGGACTTTTCTATGATGTACATCTCCAGAGAACGCATATCTTTCAATAGTTATGATTCATTGGTTTGCATAGATCTTATGGATGGTAAAATTAAATGGGAAAATGATAAACAAACTGTACAGCAAACAGGAATCGGGGTCGCTGTCGTTAAAAATGAAGTGGTTTGGAATCTAGGTAATAAAGTCGTAATCTTTGATTCCGATGGGAGAAAAATATATGAATATCCAATATTTGAAAATTCCTCAAGTTCGGATATAGTGCGGCCAACTCTCTCTGTGTTCGATGTAGATGGAAATGGCAGAAAAGAAATTATTTTTACAGATTCAAACAACATCTATTCATTCGACATGAAAGAAGGAACGGAAAAATGGAAAACAAAATTGTGGGATGGACCATATATTTGTCCTATCGATGCACCAATCCTCCACTCCGACACAGACAACGACGGCTTTGATGAGATAATCACAACGGACCCGGAAGGAAGAATCGTCATCATAGATTCCGGAAGCCCGCCGGAAAGCGAGGAAGGGAGCGCGATTCCTTTCCCGTCGTGTGCCATGATTCTCTTTGCTGTGGCTTCTGCATCAATCATATATGGGCTCATGGAGCGGAAGAGGAGAGGCGGAAGATAGTTTGACAGCGGCTAGAAAAGATTAAATAATGAGGAGGCACATTGACAATCATGGAAGCGATAGACCGGGAATATATGGAGGAGATTCGGGAGAACACCACGGAGATAAAGGAGCTCCTGAACAGCATACTCGCGACCCTTGAGGTCCTTGAGGACAGATACCTCATGGAGCAGATAAGGGAATCGGAAGAGGACATCGAGAAAGGAAGGCATGAGAGGTTCGTTTGAATGCCCTACGAGGTCAGAGCGACCGCAAGGTTCCTAAAAGAGTTCTCGAAACTGGACGGTGAAGTTCAGAAAAGGATTAAGAAAAAGGCAGGCGAGCTCTCTGAGAATCCGGAGGCGGGAGTTCCACTGACGGCCGGGCTGAAAGGCAAATGGAAACTGAGAGTTGGTGATTATCGAATTGTCTATGTCATAGACCACGAGAAACTGACCGTGTTTCTTCTTGCCGTGGGCCCGAGAAAGAACATATACGACAGACTGGAATGAGAAACCCAAAACCTAAATATCAAATCGTTTTTTCCACGCCAAAGCCAATTTGAGGTGATACGAATGGACAGATATCAGGAAGAGAGAGCGAAATGGAAGTGGGATGTTCCCGAATACTTCAACTTCACATGGGATGTAGTGGACAAATGGGCAGAGGACAGGACGAAGCTCGCGCTCATATCGGTGGATGAGAACGGAGATAACCCCCAGTACCACACATTCTGGGACCTGAAGATACTTTCAAAGAAGTTCGCAAACTATCTGAGAGAGATAGGTATAAAGAAGGGAGACAAGGTCTTCTTGCTCATACCAAGGATTCCCGAGTTCTACATAGCGGTGCTCGCGCTCAACAGGATAGGCGCGGTGTTCATGCCGACGCCCACGCTTTCAACCCCTCATGACATAGAGTACAGAGTGAACAGCGCCGAGGCAGTGGCAGCAATAGTGGACCACGAGTATGCCGACAGAGTGGACGAGGCAAGGCCTAACCTTCCCGGACTGAAACACCATATAATCATAGGCGGAGACAGAGATGGATGGACAAGGTACGAGGAGGTCATGAAAACGGCATCCAGAAAGCTGGAGAAAGAAGATGTCGAGCCAACGAAATCCGAAGACCCGTTCCTCATCTACTTCACATCCGGTACCGAATCATACCCGAAGATGGTTCTTCACACCCAGTCATATCCGATAGGCCACAAAGCGACAGGGTACATGGTTCAGGATGTTAAGCCCACGGACCTTCAGTGGACCATAGCGGACACGGGATGGGCGAAGACCGCATGGGGCAAGTTCTTCCCGCAGTGGATGTACGGTGCCGCAGTCCTTCAATGGTATGCGAGGGGGAGGTTCAACGCACGCATAGTCATGAAGATACTGGAGGAGTACGGAGTGAGCATATTCTGTGCCCCCCCGACGGCTTATAGGATGATGATACTTCAGGAGGACCTTAAGGACTTCGACTTCCACAACCTGAGGCACAGCCTGAGCGCAGGCGAGCCCCTGAACCCAGAGGTCATAAGGGTCTGGAAGGAGGCCACCGGACTGGACATATATGACTACTACGGACAGACCGAGACCGTGGCAATAGTCGGAAACTCGAAGTGGTTCCCGATAAGGGCCGGTTCCATGGGAAAGCCCACGGTCGGATTCGATGTCAGGATAGTGGACGACGACGGAAACGAGCTTCCTGTCGGGGAAGAGGGGCACATAGCGGTAAAGGTCAATCCGAGGCCCCCGGGCATAATGAAGGAGTACTGGAAGAGGCCGGAGGCCAACGAGGAATCCTTCAGAGGCGACTGGTACTTCACAGGCGACAAGGCATTCATGGATGAGGATGGCTATTTCTGGTTCGTAGGAAGGGCCGACGATGTGATAAAGTCCTCGGGATATAGAATAGGGCCTTTCGAGGTGGAGAGCGCACTTCAGGAGCACCCCGCGGTCGTGGAGAGCGCCGTTATAGGTGTTCCGGACCCTGACGGTGTCAGAGGACAGTTGGTCAAATCATATGTCGTGCTGAAAGACGGATATGAGCCCACCGAGGAACTTAAGAAGGAGCTTCAGAACCATGTGAAGAACCTGACGGCGCCTTACAAATATCCCCGCATAATCGAGTTCGTGGATGCGGACTACCTTCCGAAGACCCAAAGCGGAAAGATAAAGAGGAAGGAGCTCAGGAAGATGGAAGAGGCCAAAATGAAGGAATAAACCCCTTACCTTACATTCATTGAGGTGATAACATGGAAAACAAAGTAAAGAGAGCAATAGAGATGCTTGACCAGATATCCGAGGACAATTCGATTCCCCGGAACATACGGAGAGGGGCGACAGAGGCGAAAGAAAAGCTTATGGACGAGTCCCAGCCCCTTGATGTGCGGGCATCCGGCGCGATATTCATAATGGATGAACTCGCAAACGACCAGAACTTACCTCTGCACGGAAGGACGGTCGTCTGGAACATAATGAGCCAGCTTGAAGCGCTCTTCGCCGACGAGATTGGAAAATAAACCCTTTCCTAAAACTCGGATTTTCAAGAAGATTCAACGGGATATCCGTCATCCGGCGGAGGAATCTCTCCCATGGATATTTTTTCGATGTATCTGAGGGAGTATACGGGCTGCCTCACGAAAGCTTCGACGAATTCATCTCTGTGATTCATCAGCATATGCTTTGCGAACAGAAGGGCATTTTTTCTGGGCTGTATGGCTGCAGGCAGCATCATATCGATTCTTCCGAGGATTTCTTCCGGATTCACATCATTCACCTTGTCCGGCAGTATAAAGCCAACAATCTGATGCACCACATCTCCCCTTACATAGACCTCGGCGCCATACCAGAACATGTCTATCTTCAGGATTAGATAGTCGTGATCGGTGTCATTGTACTCGGTGTCGATCCAGTATGAGACCATCATCTTCGCACTTTTTCCCCGCCTGCCCGTGAAATCGCGAATGAAGCGCTTCTCCATGAGTGCGACATCCGAATGACGATAAAGAATGAATGAGTTTATCCAGCACAGGAGTCCTATGACGAGAAAGATCGCTGCGAACAGGGAGTCCACCGTCGGTTTCCACAGCTCGCCCGTGATGTATTCCAAGAAGAGAAATGATAGAAAGAAGACGACGCCCAGAAGAAGACAGAGATAATATGTGTGCGCAGGGTCCTCCCATAGCTTCTGAGCCACTATGAACTCCCTCCCGTCCTTTACCGGGATGTTATACAACCTTCCTCTTTTTTCACGGCCCACGAGCAGACCTCGGGGACGAGGGCGGATATCCGACGATGCAATCATCCATATTTTCCAAAAAAGAATGAATGGTTTGATTTAATTAATATACCCCGCAGCTTGCTGCGGCTGGGACAGCATAGGCAG
>CAYYXK010000052.1:0-8709 GCA_964475625.1 uncultured Thermoplasmata archaeon
TGTCCTTCATAATGTTTTCAGTGTGAGGGGGGTCGGATAGTTTTGTCCCAATGCCCATCAGACCCAAAAGATTATTAAATGGTGGAAGTATACTCGAACCATGTCTTTCGGCAGAAGAATCCATATATGGGATGAAACAATGCGGGGCGGCGAACAGACACCAGGAGTTGTTTTCTCAGTTAGAGATAAAATAGATATAGCTCAAATTCTGGACGAATCTGGAGTTTCTGTCATAGATGCGGGTTTTCCAATAATGTCTGCAGGAGAGCAGGAAGCCATAAAAGAGATTCTCGGCATGGGTCTCAAAGCCGAAATAGGGGTCACCGTAAGGCATTTGAAAAGCGATATAGATGCTGCCATTTCTCTCGATGTCGAGAACATCTATCTTTTCCACACTACAAGCGACATACATCTTAAGCACAAGGACAGAGTGGGCAGGGAAGAGGCAAAAATAAGGACCATAGGGGGCATAGATTATGCCAAGACCCACGGACTGAATGTCACATTCATAAGCGAGGACACCATGCGCTCTGACCCATCCTTTGTCGAAGACATGGTCTCGTCGGCAATCGAGCACGGTGCGGAGAGGATAATACTCTGCGATACATCAAGCGTAGCGGCACCGGAGCACATAAAGGCAGTTTTTGAGAGATTCATATCGAAGTTCAAGGTTCCTTTCGGAGTGCACTGTCACAACGATTTCGGAATGGCTGTTGCGAACACGGTCTCGGCGGTTGCAGGCGGTGCGGTATATCCAACGCTTGCAGTTAATTCACTGGGCGACGGGTCTGGAAATGCGGCGCTCGAAGAGGTCGTTATGGCGCTCGAGAAGATATATGGCTTTGATACGGGGATGGACACCACCAGACTATATGAGATATCTAAGCTTGTAGAGGAAAGGTCAGGATGCTATCTCTCCCCTCAGAAGCCGATATCCGGACTGAACTCGTATCGGCATGAATCTGAAGTTCATGTTTCAGGCGTTCTGAGGTATCCCGAGGTCTACGAGCCGATAAAGCCCGAAGAGGTGGGCAGACAGAGGGAGTTTGTCATAGGAAAGCACTCCGGTCCATCCATAATAAAGCTGAAACTGGGTGAAAAAGGCATGGGGGCCGATGATGAGCAGACCGCCGAGATACTCAGGCGGATAAAGTCCGAGAAAGAGGGAATGTCCAAGGAGCCGATAAGGAAGATGCTGGACGAGCTCGACCGATACGGAAAAGAGGTTCTGGGATTCCCGGAGGACAGGTTCTGGGAGATAGTCAGAGAGGTTCTGAATGATAGATGAGATACTGGATGCACACAGGATTGGCGATGGAAGATACCAACCCGACCTCGTGATGATACACGATGGCAACTACCCGCTTTTGAAGAGATATATCGAGGGAAAGAGCATCAAGTTTCCGACAGACAGGATAATCGCAGTGGCGGACCACTTCTCCCCTCCTTCAAAGGTGGTGCACGCCGGATATCTGCGGGATTTCGAGTCCTTCGTCCATGAGAATGGAATAGAATATCATCGTTTTAACGGAATTTCCCATGCCCTGATGATGGAATATGCGAAAAAGGGCATGTTCATCGTGGGTCTCGACTCGCACAGCACGGCATACGGTGGGACAGGCGCTCTCTCAATAGGTTCGGGTGCGATGGACATGGCACACATACTTCTGAAAGGAGATATATGGCTCGAAAGTCCTGAAATAAAGAGGGTGAGGGTGAAAAGCGGGATGTCCGGCTTTGATACGGGGCTTCACCTGATAAGGAAGGGATACGACGGCCTCTGGCTGGAACTCGAATGGGATTCGGACATGGACGAAAGGACGACTATGGCAACCATGGCGGCGGATGCAGGCGCGGTGAGCGCCCTCTTCACCGACATTCGGGAGGGCGAGCTCCTTGAAGCGCAAGGACACCTCATAGCGCCGCCCGGAGACCTCAGGAACCCTGTTCCTCTGAACAAATATGCCGGAAAGAAGGTGCATCAGGCATTCATAGGCTCCTGTATGGGTGGAAGAATCGGAGACCTGCGAAAAGCGGCCGATGTTCTGGATGGAAGGAAGGCAAAAGCGAGGCTTCTGGTGTCTCCGGTGTCGATGAAGGCCTATCTTCAGGCACTTAAAGAGGGAATTATGGAAACTCTGGTGGATTCGGGCGCTGTCATACTGAACCCGTCATGCGGGACCTGTGCCGGAATAGACAAAGGGATGCTTTCACCGGAAGAAAGGGGGGTTTTCACCACGACAAGAAATGCAAAGGGAAGGCACGGAGGTCCGGTGTTCTCAGCATCGCCCGAGGTAGCGGCGGTGAGCGCTCTTCTCGGAAGGATACCCACAGAGGGGGAAGTGAATGATATCGGGTAAAGCCTTGATCATAGGTGACGGAGTGAGCGCCGACGACATATCGCCGACATCAGCATTCTCCACAGAACCCGAGGAGATAAGAAAATCGTGTTTCAGGTACTCGATGCCCGGCGTTGAACTGAAAGGAAGGATAATCGTGGCCGGAAAGGACTTCGGATGGGGAAGCTACCGGGAGAGCGCCGCTCTCTGCTTGAAATACTCCAGGGTCTTGGCGGTTATAGCGGAATCTTTCGGATATGGGATGTATCGGAACCTGATAAATCTAGGAATGCCTGCATTGAAAGGGAAAATATCTGCTGAGAACGGAGACGTCATAAAGATAGACGTGCAGGGGCGGAAGGCCATATGCTGCGGAAATGAGCACAGGCTTGAAATATCCGATGTTGCAATGGATATCCTGATGAAAGGAGGACTTTTGGATGTACCATGACGTCATAGTCATCGGAGCAGGACCGGCGGGGATGAGCGCTGCCCTGCGTGCAAGGCGGCCCAAAACCTTCGATTACCTGCCTTCCGATGTTCTAGTTATTGAGGAAGGAGAACCGGGCGGCCTTTCCGCATGGAAGGAGACATACTTCACCAGTCCGGGCTGGTCATATAAGAGAGATGAACTGAGAAGCATGCTCATGGCCGAGATGGAGCGCTTCTGCATACCTCTGAGAGGGGAAAGGGTGCTCTCTGCGGAGCTTTCAGGGAAAATAAAGCGCATCACAACGGATAAGGGAGAATACGAGGCTCTCTCGGTAATCATCGCAACGGGAATGAGGAACGGTTCCAACGAGTGGCAGTACTTCGGAAAAGGATTATACGCCACGCTGCGCTCCGTGGATGTCATAAAGAGCACATACAGGGAGATATGCGAAAAGCACGAGAGGATAGCGTTTGTTGGCTCCGAGGAAATGGAACTCGCTCTTTCACTATGGAACGAGTCCTGCAATAGAGAGCCCATAGTTTTCATTGAGAATGGAGATAACAGGGTCATCGAGATATTCGGAGAGGAAAAAGTCGAAGGAATGAAGGTTCTCAGGAACGGAGCGGTTGAGGAAATAGCTGTTGATGCCATAATCGTGGACTTCGAGTCATACATGCTGAGGCCCACGACCCGCATATTCGATGTTGAAACCGACAACGGCTTCATAAAGGTCGATAGGCTGGGAAGAACGAACATCGCAGGTGTTTTTGCGGCGGGAGACATTTCCGGCCCGCCTTTCAGCGTTGCAAAGGCAGTTGGAGAGGGAGTTACGGCAGGAATAGAGGCATATCGGTATGCCTACGAGGAGAAGTTCGGAAAGGAGGCTCCCGCATTTGCGTTCTACCCTCTTGAAGGGGAAGATGGCATAATATCACCTGACATTCCGGAGCCGGAAGATGACTGGGCAATACGGGCGGTTGAACCAAATCTTTGCAAAAAGCATCCTGACCTGAAGGAAGGGGTGGAATATGGAGAGTTCAGGAAAAGGTTCGGTGATAGCGAGTTCAAAACGATGCTTGAAAGCTACAGCATAACAGTGAGGCCGCTACCATGAGCTTCATATCAGAGGTCAAAAAGCATCCTGCGTTCGAGCAAATCCCTCCTTCGTTCAAAAAATGGCTAGCTCTCCGCTTTCTGTTCGGAAAGAAACCGGAAAAGGTGGGCGACCGTTATTTCCTGTCCATGCACCTCCCGCTCTTTCCTTCAAAGGCCTTCGACAGGTTTCTGTGGGCACAGGTGGAGATATCCAAGGGAAACAAGGTGCTTGAGATAGCGAGCATCGAGGTGACGAGGCGCTGCGACATGAACTGCGGACACTGTGCCTTTCCGAAGGCCTCCATGGAACTGAGCGCTTCTCAGATAAATGCGATACTCGTACAGGTGAAGGAGCTTCTCCCGTATTCATATATCATAACAGGAGGGGACCCTCTTAAGCGGGATGACATCAAGGCAATATTATCAACGATAAAAGGCGAAGGGGCGGTGAACATATTCACTCCCGGACAGCTTCTGACATACGGAAGAGCTGTTTCTCTAAAAAAGGCAGGTGCAACCGGGATTTTCATAGGCATAGATTCACCTTATGAGGAAAGGAACGATGAGATAAAGGGCAGAAAAGGTGCGTTCAAATCGGCGTTGAAAGCCATTGAAGCGGCAAAGAAGGCGGGGCTTTTCGTCGGAATATCTTCAGTGATGATGCCGGATTCCACGAAGAAGGAACTGCACGACCTGATAAAGCTGGGAATGGAAACGGGTGTCCGTGAGATAGACCTTTTTGAGGCGATATCACAGTCAAAGGGACTTTACGGAACTCCGTCACTTCAGAGAGCGCTTTTTAAGGTGCAGAAAAAGGCCAAGAAGAAATGGCCTATGATAATCTCAGGGCCATATATGGACAGCCCCGAGTTCATGGGATGCACAGCAGGATTTAACAGGATACATATCGATTATAAGGGAAATGCGATGGCATGTTCCGTAATGCCGTATGTGGTAGGGAGCGCTCTCGACACGCCCGTAAAGGAACTCTGGGAAAAGATGTATCGGATGCCCGGTTCGGTGTGCATGGCGAAGGAGTGTGTTAAGAAGAGACTTGATGGAGATGCCTGCCTGAGAACAGATGATGGAAAATCGCCATTTTATTATGCGAAGCTCACAGAAGAGCGAAAATAGCCATCAGAAGCAGAGGATACCTTGTTGAAACGAACCACACAGGCACCTTTTTTCCACCCTCTTTCGCTGCCTTCAACGGGTCCTCACTCCTCGAAATCCTCAGAATCTCGTGAAATGTCTGGAATGCTTTGAGAAGCGCGAGAACGAAGAATACCAGAACAATTAGACACTTATCGTTCAGGTAGATGAACATGGAAATCGGTGCAAGAAGGCCGAATGCCTGCGATATGGCCGCTATTTTTAGTGTACTTCTCGCTCCGAGTTTTACTGCAAGGGTCTCTATTCCCATCTTCGAGTCCACATCTATGTCCTCCGCAGCGTTAACAAGGTTTATTCCAAGGTTCAGGAAGAAGTAGCCCGCCAGAAATAGCCAGAATGGAGGGTTGAAATCCATGGAGATGACGCTGTATCCTGCGATTATCGGCAGTATATAGATGCCGACCATGACAGGAATAGGAGAGAGCGCTCCCTTTGCTTTGACTCTCAACGGCGGAGCGGAGTATGCATAGGCCAGAAACATCCCCAGCAATCCGAGTGAGCCGGCCAGCCATTTTCCACTGATTATGAGCATTATGGATATTGCAATTCCCAGAACGACCTCCATTGCCATGATGTATTCCAGCCTCTTCCCCAGTCTCTTTGTTGCGAAATAAAGCTCCTTCTTGTAAAGTCGGTCCACATCCCTGTCGTAATAGCAGTTGATGTTGCAGGAGAATGTTACGGTTATGTAGAAAAGAGCCATGAAAAGAAGGACATTCGTATTTAACAGGTCCGAGAAGGTGGACGCGGCCATGGAGGGCCCGAGGAGAGCGCTCGCCAGGGACACCATCTGTATCTTCGCCCTGCTCACGGTTAGTAAATCGAGGAACGACTGCACCAGCGGTCATCCGCATCTCCTTTAAATGTTCTTTTACCATATCTGAGATTTATAGCAGATATATAAGAAAATAGAGTAACTCGGTGAAATACAGTATGAATATACATGGAATGCACTCGTAGATCTTGAAGGAGATGTAAGCCAGAACTCCCAGACTCAGGCAGAGAATCGCCATAGATATGGATGGAAATAGGAGCTCTGGAAGGATGAACAGCATTAATGTCAGGACAGAAACGAGATTCTTTCCATGTTCTTTTCCAAGTATAGTATATATTGTAGAAACCCCTGCATCTCTGTCTCCTTCATAATCTCTATAGGCAGTTATGTTGGGTGCTATGGAAAGGGCCATGAATGCTATGAACAGGATTTTCACATACATCTCTGTGGGGACAGAGGTTTCAAAGAAGGACATATCGAAAATCCAGAAATTCGAATGATATCCTGCCATTATCTGGGTTACAGAACCAGCGCCCATTATGGCTGTTCCATACCATTTATCTCGTATTCGGAGGGGTGGCATGGAATATGCAATCGCTAGAAGTACGGCGATAAGATTTAACAATATAACGAATGGACCGGAAATAAATGAGAGAAACATTGCCAGCACAAGAGATATGTGTGCCATTCTACGATAATCTTCAATAGAGACAGTCTTTGTTACGAGCGGTCTGTCCGGGTGTGCCTTTTTGTCTATCTTAATATCATGTATATCATTTATCATTGTCGTGTATTGCCATAGAAATGCCACAGCAAGTGCGGGAAATATCAATTCAAATATCGGCCTCTCCTGAAAACTCGGGTTAAGTATGAAACCCAGAGACACCATCAGTATCCAGTGAATTGTTCTAAAACCCCTTATACTTCTCACATAGATCTTGAGAGAAGCACAGTCAGTCAACTTTCTGCCTCCGATCTTCTTTTTCTCGCCAAGGTATCAAGAAAGAAGAATATCAGAAACGAGAGAACGAGAGCTATTTGAGAATATATGGAGAAGGGATGGGCAATATAAACACGGATAGTTTCTACCATGCTAGGATCATAGTGGAGGGGATCCGGGCCCCATATCACCACATACCAATATGCGGGGGTATAATGTCCGATGAGGAAAGATAGCACACCAACCATGCCCATCATTATCGATTTGAAAGGACTATCCTTTCCGCTGAAAGGTGGATTTGAGAAGACATAGGATAGGAAAAGAAAAGTTATTATAAGAATGAAAGGAGAAGTTCCAAGAAGATATGCAGTCATGAGTGAGACTATGGCAAAAGCATAAGAAACATTTCGGTACTGTTGTCTTGTATAAGGCGCATCCCACATATCTTTGGTCAGGTCTTCCTGCATATTCCAGAACTGTGTTGCGGACACTGTGGAAATAATTGCAAACCCCATGTATACTTGGTGCATGATGTACTCAGGATACAGCACACCACTCAGATAGGTTCCAAGGAGAGTAAGGAAGGCAACCAGAGATACTCTCTCCCATTTTACAGATTTAAAGAAATATTTCACTCTCTCTTTTGAACATATATAAAGAAATATTATTGAAGATATTGAAAATAGAATAGTATAATATAGAGCTACAAACAGGAAAAGCTGTTGGAATATGAAAAACTCTGCCTGAGCCCTCGTAAGCCCGCTATAATACTTGATATACATCGGAAACTCAAATTTTTGGAAGAGTATAAAGGAGTCGCCAGCATCACCTATACTGAGTACGAAAGGCATAAAGGAATAGATAAATGCCATAAAGAGCAGAAGTCCAACTCCAGTAAAAAAACCACGAATCACAGATTTTTTCCTTAGAGAAACATAAAGCGAAGACATTATTATTATTGACCAAAGTTGGACATACTCCCCCCATCCTGCTTTTGCAAGATGCTCTTTGTCCATAAAAAGCAGTCTTTTGAGGGCAAGTATGAAATCTGGTTCTGACAGATAGGGATAACCTCCAGAAGTATATCCTATGAAGTAATCGATTATTGGAGGAAGAAGGATGACGAACCATCCAAAGAGAACCACATTGAACACCTTTCTTCCAGGAAGGCCGGAAATGGCCATAATTATAAGAGCACCGGTTATGAAGAGGGCAAAGTCAAGAGCTACATGATTGGCGCGCAGATAGAGCCCGTCTCCGGCATAATTGAACAGAGAGCTCTCCATTATAGAGCGCAGGAAGGCGAATAGGAAGACTATGGAAAAGGCTCCGATAATTCCTACCCGCGTTTTTTCAGTGAAAGAAAGCACTCTTTCTATAAGTCCATCATCATTCATCAGTACGGTGAAGCCAAGCATATCTATTTAAGGCTTTTCTTTTCCACGATATACTCCGGACTATCCGACATAATTAAATATAGCTTTGTTGTTCGCTATTTATGGACAAACAGAGCAATCTGTGGTCTGCGATGGCTCTCATCGTAGTAATCGTAGTACTTTTCGGTGCTTTGTATGCATCTCAGAAAACAAATTATGAGAATCCAGTACCTGAGAATTCAAGAGTATTCGTACACCTGCCTGAAGATGAAGGTTCTCACGACGAACCTTCTGAGAGCTGGTCGGTTATAATGAACATAACCACGCAGGACGGTCGTTCTTTCATTATCTATGTCGCTTGGGGAGAATCAGATAAAGATGGAGCTAGCATAGAGTTTTCTGTCACAGATTTATCCAATTCAACAGGTGTAATATTTTTTAATCATGCATACCTCATAAAGGATTATACATTTTCTTCAGGTTGGCTAAACCTCAATGCGCGTTCACAGGAAAATGACGAGTTCAACCTTGGATTCCCACAGATTGATAATAAGATGGGACTGTGGGTACATACGACA
>CAYYXK010000053.1:0-8346 GCA_964475625.1 uncultured Thermoplasmata archaeon
ATTTCCTGTAGATTCTGTCGTGGTGGTCGAAGTCCTCTATTATCACCCTTTTGTTCTCCTCGTCCACGGAGAACACCAGAACAAAACTGCCGCCTATATGCACTCTCTTAAGGTGCTGTAGTGGTTTTCTGAGATTTTTGTAACGGTGCGGGTTCTCCAGAATCTCCTCTATCTTGTTCAGTATCATCTCAAGCCGTTTAGGATTCCTTTTCGCCATCCTCTGAAATTCCTTTTCAATGCTCTTCCTGAATGCTACGGAGTACATCTCATTCCAGCCCGAAATGCCTTCTCATGTCCTTTACTTCCACAACAGGTTCCTTCTCCCGCTCTTCCATTCTCTCAATGAATCCCGGTCTGAGTTCGGGCTCAAGCAAGTCATCTCCATAGCCTCGGATTATCCACTTCATGGCCTCAGTCTTGGTTCTGAAACCATATCTCGCCTTCACTATGTTCAGTATGCGGTTCTCATATTCATCCAGATTCACAAGCGCCTTAACCATGTTATTCCTCCTTACTTAGTGTTATACCATGTAACATGGAATTACTTAAAGCTTTCTATCATCTTCGGATAGCGCTCATCCACCTATAACCCTCTCTATTTTATGCTCCATCGTCGCATCCTTATCTATTCTGTGGTCTATCTTCGCCAGTATGCTTATCCTTTTTGAACCGCTCTCTATCAGGACCTCATCCATCTCCTTCACGAGGTTGAATATCGTATCAAGATCGGGGGCCTCCACCTCTGTAGACATGGAACAGACCCTGTATTTCAGGTCGCTTCTCTCTATGACCTCTATCGCCTTTCTCACATAATCCCCCACGCTTATGCCCTTATCCAGCGGGCTTATCACTATGGAAGCGATTATCATATCATCCCTCAGAAGATGCAAAGCTGTGGAAGATAGAGGGAATTGAAGTCTTACTTTTCAAACTCAGAGAAGATGACAACAAAGGCGCCGAAGAACGGAAAAATTTTCGACAATGCCGGCTCCATCCTTTTCCAGAACCCGAGATGCTTCGCTTTTGGTGGGGCATACAAACATGCCCTCATTTTCTCCGGTCTGAAAAGTTTCTTCATCTTGAAATATGTGTAGAAATGTGCCGAGCGATATAGCTCTTTCTTTCTTCTCGACCATGACCAGAGGTTGGGCCTTGCTAGAACACCGACGATGATGAAGCCTCCCCTTTTCACAACTCTTTTCATCTCCTTTATGGCCTTTTCAGGGTCTGGAAAGAATTCGAATGATGTTACGGCAACGATGCCATCGAATACTGAATCTCTGAATGGTAGTCTCATGGCGTTTCCTCTTATGAATTTACCCTCTATCTTTCTTTTCGCGATTCTCAACATCTCCATGGAATAATCCAGAGAAACCACATCAAAACCCATTTTAATAAGTCGCTCCGTGTAAAGCCCTGTTCCGCAGCCAAGGTCGAGAATCTTCCCTTTTTTGTCGGGTAAGAGCGCCCTTACGCAGCGCCATTCCACCTCGTCCGCATATCTACCCAGGGGTGTTCTGTACCATGAATCGTACTTTGAGGCTACGGAATCGAAGATTGTTTCAAAGCTCATCCTTTGCCACCTTTATCTTCCTATCCATGCTTGCGTCGATATCCACCCTGTGGTCAATCTTTATAGTGGTGATTACCCTTTTTGAGCCGGCATCGATTACCGCCTGCTCAGCCCTTTTCACCACATCCAACAGCGCATCCATGTCCGGAGCCTCTATCTCTGTGGCCATCGCGCATACATGGTATCTCAATCCGCTCTCCTCTATCACTTTCACCGCTTCTCTCACGTATTTTCCGACGCTCACGCCCTTGTCAAGCGGACTTATGGTGAGCTGTGTTATTATCATATCATCCCTCCGGTGTCATTTCATATGAGAAAAGGCGAAGGACGCCGCTCTCTATGTTGCTTGTGCCCATTGACTTTATTATGTCCGCTGTCTGCTCGTCCGGCTCCCTTATCCTTATCAGTTCATCATCATCGGCAAGCAGCCAGATTCCGGTGACCTTTCCCTTCTCGCATTCCGCCTCTATCACTCCGTACTGTATGTAGGGATACCAGCTGTTGAACACCCTGCAGTCGGGAAAATTCTCCTTCCATTCCTTTTCAAGCGAGCTCGGACCCGAATGTGTCCTGAAAAATACATGTATGCTCCCGCTGTCCTCGAAATTCCTCAGGATTTCATCCCACTCCGAATCTCTCAAATCAGAACACCTCCCCCGCAACATTCACCACTATGCCGTCGCCGGATATCTCGTATGGTTTTCTTGCCCTAGAATGCTGTGTCCGTCTCATCTTCACGACCCTTATGGACAACTGGACCTCTCCGCCGGATATCTCGTACCTGAGGAGTATCACACCGTCCGCCGTATATTCCACTATCCCGTCCCTTGAGTAATCAGGATTCGACGGTTCGGCCTCTGCGGTGAATATGCCTGTGGCCCCTGTGCTCTTCACCATCCTTGCCATCTCAAAGAGGCTGGTCCTCGCCTTTTCACGGGTATCGAATGTCATCTCGAGAAGGGATGCCGAATCAAGGACGAAACGCGTTGCACCGAACTGCTTTATGAACTTCTCCATCTCGTCTATCTTCTTAAGTGCTTCGTTGGCCTTTCCCGGGTCTATCTTCATTATTGAAAGAATGTTGCTGTCCATGTAGGACTGGAAGTCCCAGCCAAAAGAGTTCGCGGTCTCAACTATGGAATCCACATCCTCTTCAAGGCTGAGGTACATGGCCTTCTCACCATTCTTCAGCCCTTCGTTGAGGAACTGCATCCCAAATGTGGTCTTTCCTGTTCCGAACGAGCCCACTACGGCAACAACGTGCCCTTTCGGTATGCCCCCTTTCAGCAGTTCGTCGAGTCCCTCTATTCCTGTGCCGAGTTTTTCCATGCTCATGAAATCCTCTCCATGTTTATAACGGTATAGCCTGTTTCATGGTCAACCGTCGTGGTGAACTTACCTATCCCGCTCCTTCTCAGATGAGGGAAGAGGCTGGTGAACTTCTCCACATGCAGATATCTGCTGCGGTTTGAAGAGCGCTCGTGTTTTGACCATGTGAAGGAGAGCACCCCGTCCACGGAATCCACTATCATATGCTCCATTCTGGAATCCACAATGCCCTCCGAGAGAAGGAAATACACTATTCCTCCTTTCTTCTTGGATAGCCTTTGCAGTCCTTTCAGCATCATTATGATGTCCATTTCGTTTATCTTCTGATTTACCATCAGGTCTGTGAGCGAGTCCACGATTATCATGGAATTCTCGGGGAGAGAGCCTATGTATTCCGCAAATGCGCTCAAAAGCTCTTTTTTCTCGCCTTCACTTCCGAAAAGGCTTTCTTTCAGGTCCACCCCGGACCATGAGGCGGGAACAACGCTTCCACTGAAATACTCCCTTGAAAAATCCTTGAACCCGACATGGTCCCTTATGGCCTCGAAGAGTTCCTTTGCGAAGGCATTTTCTATCTCATTGAGCACATCCTCCTTGGACCTTGAGAAACTCACATAAAATACGTTTTCCGGTAGTGTTGATTTCCTATAACTGTAACCCAAAAGATTCTCTATCCTCTCCGGCTGGAGTTTTGCAAGGATTATCTTTGCGGCAGAGGTATATGCGAACTCCGTATTCCCCGCTCCGAGTTCTCCGAGCAAAAGTACGGTAGAGCCGGCCGGCAGGCCTCCTTCCACTATCCCGTCAAGGTCCGATACTGCGGTTGGTATTCGCTTCACGGATGGAAATATGTGATATACTTAAAAAGATGATGGAGAATTCCGGGAAAATCTTATTTAATCGGGCGGGATGCTCATCCGGTGAGAACCAATGATGACCGAAGTTTTCCTTATGGCCCTCCTTGCCGGACTCTCCGCGGTACTGTCACTTATCGGCTTCATATCGTGGAAAAGAACAGGGAGTCTGAAAATCGCACTTGTTGCCGGAGCACTCCTCCTTTTCACGATCAAGGGCATCTATATGAGTTGTATTGCTATATCCGACGGAGAGATAATGGAGAGCCTGCCTCTGTTGATAATAGATGTGTCCGCGGTCGGGTTGCTTTACCTTTCAATACTGAAATGATAACATGAAAAAAGACTCCCTCGCACTGGAAAAAAGGCGTATCGTTTACCAATACATCGAAAAACATCCGGGAGTCTATATGAGGGAAATGCAGAAAGAACTCGGAATGGCCACCGGGGTTCTCGAATACCACCTTAACTATCTTGTGAAAGAGGGACTTCTGACAACATACACCGACGGAAGAAAGAAGAGATTCTATTCGGCGGAGAAGGTGGGCTCTCCGCAGAAGAAACTTCTCTCGTATTTGAGACAGAAACACCCCCGGAGGATACTGACCCTTTCACTTCAGGATGGGGGGACGGACATCGGGGAGATAACGAAGGAATGCGGGATTTCGAAGAGTGCGGCATCCTTCAACATCGAAGGTCTCATGAACGCTGGTTATATCGAAAAAAGAGGTGAGAGATATTTTGCGAAGAACCCCGAAGAGCTCGCAAAGATGCTGATAACATACAGAGAAAGCTACCTTGACGATGTAGTTGACAGATTTCTCGATTCCTTCGCAGGATTATGATAAAGCTTTAATAAGCGGTGATAATGAAGGCTCGTGGTAAAATGCAAGGAGTCAAGCCTTTAACGGTTCTTAATCAGGCGATAAACAGCCCGGTGATAGTCGAACTCAGGGGAAGCAAGGAATATCATGGGATTCTTGACGGATATGACCCCCACATGAACCTTGTGCTCCGCAATGCAGAGGAGATAATCGGGGATAAAGTGACACGCTACGAGAAGATCATAGTCCGAGGGGATAACGTTATATACATCTCGCCGTAAGGGGGGAAACCATGTCAAAAGGCACACCATCAATGGGTAAAAGAAGCGGAAAGAAGACCCATATTCGGTGCAGAAGATGCGGAAGGCATTCGTATCATGTTCGCCACAAGGTATGCTCCTACTGCGGCTACGGAAAGAGCGCAAAGATAAGGAGTTATAACTGGGCGAAGGTGCATTAATGCCGTTGAAGGAAGCATGCGGGATAGTGGGCATTACCTCCGGGACCGATGTTTCCTATGAAATATTCACTGCGCTCCGCGCCCTTCAGCACAGAGGTCAGGAGAGCGCTGGAATCTCTGTTTTCAACGATTCTTCCGGCATTGTTACGGTAAAAGGAATGGGGCTCGTCACAGAGGCTTTTTCCGAGGAGAAACTGAAGGAGATATCGGGAAATGTCGGGATAGGGCATGTCCGATATTCCACTGCGGGAGAATCCACGATAAAAAACGCACAGCCCATCGAGATGCATATCGTTTCCGGCATGATATCTCTGGCGCATAACGGCGAGCTTGTAAACGCCGAGGAATTGAGAAATCATTACAAGGAGAAAGGATGGGCTTTCTTCACAACCAGTGATTCGGAGGTCATTATCCGCCTGCTCTCAAAGGAGATCCACGAGGGAAGAGACCCGGTTTCAGGCATAAAAGAAGTGATGAGAACCATATCCGGGTCCTATGCATTGGTTATACTCATAAACAACAGATTGTTCGCAGTGCGGGACCCTCTCGGAATCAAACCCCTTGCGCTCGGAAAGAAAGGGGACACATATGTGGCGGCCTCGGAAAGCGTTGCCTTCGATGCGCTCGGCTTCGAACTAGTAAGGGATGTGGAGCCGGGAGAGATACTCGAGATAGCGCCCGGTTCCGTGATGTCCCACGCAGGTCCGTCATCGGATGGGAAAGCCCACTGTTTCTTCGAATGGGTCTATTTCTCAAGGTCCGACACGGTACTGGACGGAGTGCTTGTCTATGATGTCCGCAAAAAGATTGGTGAGATACTCGCGAGAGAGGCGCCGGTTGAGGCGGACATTGTCATTCCGGTACCTGATTCCGGAAGGTCCCATGCTCTCGGCTATTCGGAAGGTTCCGGAATAAGATACGCCGAAGGGCTCATGAAGAACAGATATGTGGACAGGACATTCATAATGCCGGAACAGGGGATGAGGGAATACAATGTTTCTGTCAAACTGAACCCCATTCGTTCCATGATAGACGGAAAGAGGATAGTTCTTGTGGATGATTCGATAGTCCGGGGAACCACCATGAAAAAGATAGTTTCCATGCTGCGGGCTGCGGGCGCAAAGGAAGTTCATGTGAGAATAGGTTGTCCGCCCATCGTTGCACCCTGCTATCTCGGGATAGACATGAAGACCCGAGACCAGTTGATAGCTCCGGGCAGGAGCACGGAGGAGATAAGAGAGAGGATAGGTGCGGATTCCCTCGCATATGTGAGCATTGACGGGCTTGTGGAGGCCATCGGAAAGGACAGGAAAGAGCTGTGCCTCGGATGTGTTTCCGGCGAATACCCCATCAAAATAGAGGGGGAGCTATTCAGAGAGCAGTCAACTCTGGAAGAATACTTGCATTTCTGAACATAGGCAAAAAAGATAAGTCCTTTGCGAAAGGTTTATATAGTGAGCGCGGTAGAGGAATCAACATATTTAAAAATAACTCAGGAGGATTCCCTTGAAAGAGATAGGCATGGTGGAAACAAGCACACGAACAGGGCTCTTCGTGCTCAGATGTGTGTCTCCCCTCAGACCCGGCACGGAGGTCTTCACGGGGGAAGGTATCAGAGTCGGTCGTGTGGTCCGCACATTCGGCCCGGAAAAGGCACCGTATGTGACTGTCAGACCTGATGCCGAAGCAGATATGATGGAAATCCTGAGAAAAAAAGCATATATAAAGGGGGATAAGTATGGCAAAAAAGAAGGAAAATCTCGTAATAAAGGACGAAGTGGTAAGATGCCCGGAATGCGGAAGCAGTCACATAGTAAGGGATTACCAGCGAGGAGAACTCATATGTGAAGACTGCGGAATGGTCATAGAAGACAATTTCATAGACCTCGGGCCCGAATGGAGGGCCTTCGATATGGAACAGGGGGAAAGAAGGGCGAGGACCGGTGCCCCCATGACGATGACGGTTCATGACAAGGGTCTCAGTACGGAAATCGGATGGAAGAACAAGGATTCATATGGTAAGAACATTCCCACAAAGAACAGGTCGCAGCTGTACAGACTCAGAAAATGGCAGAGAAGAATAAGGGTCAGCAATGCCACGGAAAGAAACCTTGCGTACGCACTCACCGAACTCGATAGGATGGCGGGTGCTCTCGGCCTTCCCAGAAATGTGAGGGAGACCGCTGCGGTCATATACAGGAAAGCGGTTGAGAAGAACCTCATAAGGGGAAGAAGCATACAGGGTGTTGTGGCCGCATCACTCTACGGCGCTTGCAGGCGTGTCGGAGTGCCGAGAACTCTCGATGAAATAGCCGCTGTCGCCAATGTCGGAAGAAAGGAGATAGGCAGGACATACAGATTCATGGCACGCGAACTTCAGCTGAAACTCATGCCTACGAAGCCGGATGATTACATAGCAAGGTTCTGCAGCGAACTCGAACTTCCCGAAGAGGTTCAGGCAAAGGCCGAGGAACTCCTAAGGATGGCGGCTGAAAAAGAACTGACATCGGGCAGAGGCCCCACTGGGGTCGCAGCTGCTGCCATATACATAGCGTCCATACTCACAGGCCACAGAAGGACCCAGAGAGAAGTGGCGGAAGTGGCGGGAGTCACCGAAGTGACCATAAGGAACCGCTACAAGGAAATCACGGAGAAACTCGGCATAGTCGTACCCATGTAAAGGTGGACCTATGGAAAGAGCCCTCATAATCGGGCGCTTCCAGCCCATACACAACGGACACATGGAGATGATAAGAAGGGCTGCGAAAAAATATGAACTGATAATCGCGATAGGGAGTCCTCTCAAATCCCACACCGTTGAGAATCCCTTCACGGGGGGAGAGCGCTACGAGATGATAATAAGGGCTCTGGCCGAAGAAGACATACGGGCCCATATACTTCCGATACATGACATAGAGTACAACTCAGTATGGGCTTCGCATGTGATATCCCTATGCCCTCCGTTCGATGTCGTTCTCTCCAACAATCCACTTACGATCGAGCTTTTTTCACCGTATAAACGGGTGATGGAGACCGCCATGTTCTCCAGAAAAGAATACTCCGGAAAGGAGATACGGAAACGCATGGTAACCGAGGAAGAATGGAAAGACCTTGTCCCGGAAGTGGTTTCGGAATATATATGTGAGATAGGTGGCGAAGAAAGGATAAGATATCTGTCCCACACGGATGAGTATATATGAGGTGCTCTGTTGCATAACTCGGTATGAGTTATGCAACAGAGCACTATGAGGTTGTTGAGTACAGTTATTTTTTCGCTTACTTAAACACATCGCTAATTCCTCCTTT
>CAYYXK010000054.1:0-8287 GCA_964475625.1 uncultured Thermoplasmata archaeon
AGACTTCCAATGAAGATACCCCGCAGCTTGCTGCGGTTGGGTTCTTCATTTTTAAAGTTCGGAGGCTACATGAGGTTCTCTCTTAGGAATTCCTCGACTTCGGGAATCTCTCCCTGATATATCAGATATGCGTTCGGTGGTTCTCTCGGAGTTATCTCTCCGGCAACAGGTGTCAGCATCATCCTTTTGACCTCTTCCCTGTCATGGGTATGTCCCAGAACCCATCCCAGCTTGACATATGCAACCTCGGGAAGCATGTTCGCGGCAGGCACCACACCGATTCGCAAAAGATCCCTTCCGGTGTCGTAGACATACATGTGTGCATAGCCCCACAGTGTCTGGACGCTCATGAATACATGCACGCCTTCTTCTATGGCCCTTCTCAGCGGCTCGTAAAGTGGCTTGTTCACATGGCCCAAGCCGGTTCCCGCTATGACTATCCCCTTATATCCATGATCAACGAGTGAATCTATGATGTCCGGCTTCATGTTGGGATAATAATACACTATTGCGATCCTGTCGTCGAAGACCGCATCAAGTTTGACATCCGTATCCTTCCTTCTCCTGTTGTATTTCTTCCTGAACGGTTTTATTTCCGAGGGGGATGCCATTCCCAGAGGTACATCGCTTATCGTCCTGAAAGTGCTCCTGTAGCTGCTGTGCATCTTTCTGACACGGGTTCCCCGATGAAGAAGGTTGAACTTGTCGCTTGTCGGGCCGAACATGGATACCATGACCTCCGCGATATCTCCGTTGGCCGCTACATTTGCCGCGGTTAGAAGATTGAATGCCGCATCAGAACTGGGGCGATCCGAAGAGCGCTGGGAACCCACCAGAACCACGGGTACCGGGAGGTCCTGAACCATGAAAGAGAGCGCTGCCGCGGTATGATGCAGTGTATCCGTTCCATGTCCTATGATTATTCCATCCGCTCCGTCCTCTATCTCCCGGACTATGGCCTTGGCCGTACCCATCCACTGCTCCGGGCCCATGTTCTCACTGAAAACGGCGTAAAGTTTCTCCGTTTTTATATTGCAGATGTCCGCCAGTTCGGGAACCGCACCGTAAAGTTCTCCGGGTGAGAATGCTGGTATGACTGCGCCGGTCCTGTAATCGAGCCTTGATGCTATGGTGCCTCCCGTTCCAAGAAGTGTTACATTGGGTTTTCGGGGGTCATAAGGGAACTCCTTCTCAGGTATCTGATAATGGCCGACCTTGGCACCCATAACCTCCGCGGAAGTTATTCTCTCGACATTTATTCCGACATTGTAGCCTATGTTCATTTTCAGGACTATGTGATACGGGTCTCCGGTTTCCGCCCTCGGAAGTATGACTCCCTGAAAATCGCCTTTGTCCGTCTTAAGAACGACCTCATCCCATACTTTGAGTCCGAATCTCTGCATCGCTTCAAGTGCGGGGCCGCGGTATCCTCTGGTATCAGCCATGTCCGTGCATTCATGGGTATGTAATAATCCTTTCTACGCCTTCCTTCCGTGTATGATATATCCTGTGTGCATGAGCCCGCTGTATGAAGGGCGTGTCGCATTCTCTTTAACGCTGAGCTCTCTTTCGATAAGCTCTCTCGCACTTATGTCAAAAAATCCTTCTTTCATTGCTAGGACGGTTTTCTCAACCTGATTGCAGGTCGGAACATATACGCAGAGATGCCCCCCCGGTCTGAGTGCGGACGAGATGTTTTTCATAGCCTCCCATGGAGCCGGCATGTCCAGAACGGCGGAATCAAAGACCGTTTCCATGCTTACCTGCCGTATGTCTCCTTTCCTTATCTCGGAAAAATCGGAAAGGCCTGCCTTTTCAAGGTTCTTTTGCGCTATTGTTACGGACCTTTCGCTTATGTCGTAGCTTATTACCTTTCCTTTCGGCATTACGGCACGCACAAGAGACGCTGTCATCCATCCGGAACCGACGCCGGATTCAAGGACGGTGTCGCCCGATTTTATATCGCACAAATGCAGTATGAGCGAAGAATCCTTCGGAAGTATCACCTGGGGGCCTCTCTCGAAATCTTCAAGCATATCGCTGTGTGATGCGGGGTAAACTCCGTATTCATGCCCCCATAACTCCAACTTTTCTCCATATTCCATCCCGATGAGCCTTGAAAGGTCTGCGGTACCGCTGCCGATCCTGCTCATACCATGCTTTACACGGACGACTATCCTTCTTTTCCCCGTCAGGAGAACGGTGTCGCCTTCTTTTATCACGGCCTCACCTTATCTTATCAAGCGAGAACGAGCCCATATCGACTCCGCTCTTGCTGAATGTATACCTTATCCATGCCCTGCTCTGCACATCGCACACACCGCGCACTGCTAGGAAGTTTCTCAGGTTCTCCACCTTGAACTCTATGGTTCCGTCCATCAGGTGACCCAGCATTGATATGTCTGTCTCGGAGTGCATTCCCTTCTCAATGGCATAGAGCGCAACGGCCCTGTCCCTCTTTCTCTTTCCGACAAAGGGCTGAAGGAACTTGAAGGCGGCATTCGGGTCGAGATATGCTATCAGAGTGGAAACGGACAGGAATGCAAGCCGGTAATACGGATGCTTCGCCTTGTATTCCTTTGCGATCTCATCCACCGCATTGAGGATATCCTCTGTGTTGGTGGTGTTATCGACATATGTCGTGTTCGGTTCATTGCTGGAATCCCCCATGCTTCGGGAATAGGCGTCCACATAATGAACAAGGCCCATTGTCTCGTATTCTTCGTATGTGGGCAGTACGAACATCATCTCCTCCCTTATCTGAGCTACGGACTTGTCGGTTACGACCCATATGGCAGGTATTCCTTTCTTAAGTCCTTCCGCGATGAATGAATTGATGAGAACCTCTTTTCCGACGAATGCCGGCCCGTAGAGAAGTATGTTTGATGCCATCGGGAAACCGCCGTACAACAGGTCATCCAGCCTCGGTGTCCCGGACTTTATCTTCTCCTGCTTGAGTTCCATCTTTATCTCGTCTTCTCTGGCCTCTATCTCCTTCTCGACGAGACCCTGTTCCATGTCCCTCAACTCCTCCATCTTTGCACGGATATACTGCTCTCTGACCTTGAGTTCCTCTTCTTTCCTTGCGATCTCCCTTTCAAGGTCCTCGAGCCTACGTTTGAGTTCCTGCTGCTCTATGCTGCCGACCTCCTGCTGTGCACGCTGGAGCTTCCTGAGTTCCGTTTTCAGTACTTCCTCCCTGTGTCTAAGGTCCTCTTCCCGTCTGAGAAGCTCGTCCTCCTTGAACTTAAGGGGTTCCCTGAGCTTTTCCATCTCGTCTTCCTTGAATTTCAACTGTTCCTTCAGGCGCTCTATCTCCTTCTCCCTTATCTCTATCTCCTTTTCCTTGGAGACCAGCTCTCTCTCCCTCTCGAGCACCTTCTTCTTCTCTTCCGAAATATCCATGTGCTTGAGCTTTTCCGGGTCTATGAGCACGGCATCACTGGCCTGTGCCCTGATTGTCTCGATCTCCATCTCAAGCTTGGAAATCTTGTTGGCATAATCTTTCTCCAATTGTGCGAACTCCACCTCTTTTGCCTTCAATTCGGCCTCGAACTGCGCTCTCAGCTGTTCCACCCGTTCCTCGCTCGCCTGAGCGCTTATCTGGGTTATCTTCTCCTGAAGAAGGTTCAGTTCATCCTCCTTGGTCTTGAGTTCGGCTTCCTTCTCTATTATTGCCATCTCCCTCTGCTTCGCCTCTTTCTCGTCCTCCGGAAGTTTCTCCTTCAGAAGAGCTATTTCCTGCTCCTTTGCCTTTAATTGGATTTCCAGCCATTTTCTGGAATGCTCGGCGGCTTCAAGCTTGGCCTTCATCTCCCTTGCCCCCGCCTCGCTCATCTTCTTCTGCTGGGCCTTAACATATTTTATCAATGCGACGCTGCTGCGTTTTAGCTTCTCGACCTCGTCCTTAAGCGATTTGACCTCCTTTCTGGAGCGCTCCAGTTCTATCCTTAGTTCTTCCCGCTCAGTGATTATCTTCTCGGCATCGAAACCCTCGCTGGAAAATGATTTCAGTTCCTCGCGTATTATGTTCTGCATGCCCTCTATCTCGGTCTCGAGGTCCTCTATTTTCTTCTTCAAGGCAGCTATTTCCTTGTCCTTCTTTTTCAGCTCCTTTTTCTTCTCTTCAAGCTCTTTTACAATCTCCGGAGAAGGGGCGGAAGATACGCTCAAATCCTCGTTCAACCAGCTGTGAAAAGCATCATCCTCTCCTTCGAGCCACCTTTTCAGGGCCTCAGCGCTCTCCTCTCCACCTGAAGAGCCTGCAGGCTGAACCGCCACTGCATCTCCGCCTTTGAGCCAGTCCAGAAGTCCATCTTCCTTCTTTTCTTCCTTTTTATGACCTTTCTTCTTGGACTTTTTCTTCAAGTCGAGCTTTTCCGCCAAAATGGGCACCTCAGCCTGTTTCTGTGGACGCAAATGAAATCCAATATTTATACTTGACTGTCGGCATTTTCATATTCCAGAGGGTCCTCATATCCCGATTCCCGAAATCCTTTGAGCCTCAACCTGCATGAATCACATACTCCGCAGGCCTTTTCGCCGCCTTTGTAACAGGACCATGTGTGTTCGTACGGAACTCCCAGCGATATTCCTGTTCTTATTATCTCCGCTTTTGTCATGTCTATGAGGGGGTATTTTATCTCTATCGGATCCCCCTCAACCCCTCTCTTTGTTCCCAATCTTGCGACCTCTTCAAAGGCTTCGTAATACTCCGGTCTGCAATCGGGATACCCCGAGTAATCAAGGGCGTTGGCCCCTATGAATATGGCATCGCAATCATTGACCTCCGCATATGCAAGGGCATAGCTCAAAAGTATGGTATTTCTCGCAGGCACATAGGTTATCGGTATCTCATCCGCCATGTGTTCTTCATCCCTGTTGTCCGGAACTGCCATGCTCTCGTCGGTAAGAGCGGAGCCCCCTATCCGGTCGAGTTCCATCTTCAATATCAAATGCTTCTTGGCGCCGAAATGGCGAGCTATCTCCTTTGCGCTCTCCAATTCCCTTTTGTGTCTCTGACCGTAGTCAAAACTGAGCGCATACAGCTCATACCCTTCGTCCTTCGCTATGGCCATACACGTGGAGCTGTCAAGGCCACCTGAGAGCAGGACCACCGCCTTCTTTGTCATGGAACCGTGCCACCATATCCCGCTTTATTAAGCCTTTTGATTACCTCATCCATCCGGGGCGCGGGCTCCTGTGCACCGTATCCCTCGATAACAATACTTGCTGCGGCGGATGCGAAGAGTGCCGCATCGTAATAGCCCAGTCCGCGATAAAGAGCGCTGTAAAATCCCGCCCGATATGTGTCTCCCGCACCGGTAGGGTCCACCACATCGGCAGGTATCGGGGGTATTTCCTCCTCACTTCCTTCCCTTATTATGCGGCTTCCTCTTTCTCCGAGCGTATTTATCACCATCGGAACCATATCCAGAAGCTCGCCGGCGTGTTTCAGTTCCAGCATGGAAAGCGCCCTTTGAAGCTCGGATTCGTTGCAGAAGAAGATATGGGAGAAAGAGAGCATGGATCTCAGGCTTTCTGGGTCATAGACGTAGTGTATCTCCTGTCCCGGGTCAAAAGACAGGTTCATATCCTTCTTTCGGGACCATTTCGCTATATCGAGGTTGTACTCGGGCCGTCCGGTGGATATGTGCACCCATTCGGTATCTGCGGCAGGATAAACCCGCTCGTATCTCTCCATCTCCCCCATCACACCCTGAAATACAAAGCCCCTCTGTCCCTCCGGAGTGTTTATTATCCATACTCTCGAAGACTTTCCTTTCACGGATTCCACTCCGCTTATGTCCACGGCCGATTCAGTGAGGAAATCACGGTAATCCTCGGGAAAATCCTCACCTACGAAGGCGTTCAGTCCGACAGGGACTCCGAGCCTTGCCGCTGCCGTCGCTATGTTGGCCCCCGTCCCCCCATACCGGACATGGTAATCCTTTATTCCGGTAAATTCCTCGTTTTGCGGGGTTTTTGGGCTCTCTATGAGGGTATCAAGGATTATGTGGCCGTAGACCGAGAGATATGACATACACGCACAATCCGGCAGGAGTAAAAAGTGTTTTTCATGCGGGCAGTATCGATTTCAGCCTTCTCATTGCCCCCATCCTGTCCATCTCACCAATCTTTGCGAGGGAGAGCGCATCTTCCATGAACTCCGTGGCCTCGTCCATGGCCTTTCTGTTCACGGGATACGGGACTCCGTCCTTTCCCCCCACTGCGAATGAATATTTTACAGGGTCCTTCCACGATAGTTCGCTGCCGTATATCAGCTCTGAGACGAGGGCGAGAGCCTTCACGGTCGCAGGGCCGATGCCCTTCGTTCCAAGCAATTCGTCGTAGTTCCTAGGCTGGAACTCGTAGGCTATCTTCAAGGCCTTCCAGTCTATCCTTTTCGGCATGCTCAGATGCCTTGCCCTCTTCACCGGTTCGTCGTAGTTGAAAAGCGTCCTCTGCGGAGAGACTGCGGAGATCTCGTTCATTATGTGCTCGGGCCCGTCGTTCACGAGGTCGAGCGTTATCTTTCTGGCCTCGCTGCTATCCCTCGCGCTCATGTCCAGTGCCTCGCCGACATCGACACCGTGCATGGCTGTCCTCGGTTCCTCGCTGAAAGACCTGACGCCGTGCAGCCAGTGATACCTTCTCGCATATCCCTTCTCTTCCATAAGCCCCTGCTGGACCACGGCCCATTTTCCATCCTCTGATACGAGCATCGTGTGGTGGTATATCTGGTGGGAGTCCTGAAGTGCCGCACTGTCCACCTTTGCAGACATCCTGCTCGCTTTTATCAGTCCCTCGGCGTCAGCATCGAAGGAATCCGCTATCGCCCTGAGCTCGTAGGGTGTTTTTCTCGATGCTCTTCCTTTTCCTCCTGCCACCTTCAGGCCAAGTTCCATTGTGTTCAGGGCTTCCTTGAGCGCTCCCATGGTGACCGTCGTGGTTCCGGAGGAATGCCAGTCGAAGCCTATTGCACATGAGAACGACTGGAACCAGTAGGGGTCCGCAATCCTCCGAAGGAACTCGTCATGCCCATACTGCTCCACGATTATCTCGCTTATCGCTCCGGACATCCGGACCATCCGGCTGAAGAGCCAGCGAGGTGCCTTTCCTCCGTGAAGCGGCAGATTGGCTGTTCCCGTGTGCATATCCGTTTCCCTGAAAAAGAGTATTTAAGGGGTTCAAAGAGGGGTGGGTGAAAGTGCTTTCTTCATACGCTTCCCGGTTCTTTCACGCTGGCTATCTTTCCGTCATATCTCAGTATCTCTCTGTCAAAGGTTATCAGGGTCATGTCTTTGTTTTTTGACATGACAAGCATGAGCGCGTCAATGGGTGTGAGATAGTGCTCCATGGACAGCTCCATGGCCTCGAGCATGTCGTATTCGGTGGGAACCAGAACGCTCAGAGAGCGCTTTATCGCGGACAGAGCACTATCTATGTCCATTTTCTTCCATCTGTATTTTCTGGCCAGGACCGACCCGATCTCCATGACATTCAGGACCGTGGTGCTCATAACTGACATGTACGCATCCATGAAATCCTTCGCCTCCACACCTCTATCGGTATGCAGCAGGTCATGGAGGAACACATCACTGTCCACTATGAAAGCCATACCTGTCTCCTCTGAGGTCTCTTATGTCTTCCGTGGGGTTCGCACCCTTCTCCTTCTTACCTATGTCGTACAGATATGTTCCGAGTTTCATGTCCTCTGTCCTCTCCTCCAGTTCGAAAAGGATTTTCAACTGCTCAAGTGTTATTGGCATGATGGATGCATCGCTCTCGTCTATTTCAAACTTTCCTTTCGATTTTCTAAATACCGATGTGCGGCCTGTGTGCATATCCGTTCCCCTGAAAAAGAGTATTTAAGGGGTTCAAAGAGGGGTGGGTGAAAGTGGCGGTCTGTCTAATCTCTCTTCTCCTGACACTTTTCTTTCTCTTCCATTATGTCCTGTTCGATCTGCTTGAGAAAATCGGCATCCAGCAATCCCTTGCCAAACATGCTCATCCCTTTTGTTATGGGCCTCCATTTGTTCCTTATCGCTATGCGTATGTATGCCTTCCTTCCATCCCTTCCACTGATTACTGTTCTAACACTGTAAACATCCGATATCGGGTTTTCCACGATAACCTTGCCATTCTTCCTGAGTGCCCGTATCTTGCAGTTGCCAATTTCCAGAACATACTCGTTCTTATACGAAACATACACAAAGTCAAAGATTATGACTGAAATGAAGAACCCAACCGCAGCAAGCTGCGGGGTATCTTCATTGGAAGTCTG
>CAYYXK010000055.1:0-8002 GCA_964475625.1 uncultured Thermoplasmata archaeon
TGACATACTGGACGAGGAATAAACACCGAAACCTTTTTTTCTTTTCTTATTGTTTTTATGAGAATATTTGGGGAGAGGGTAGTAGGCCCCCTTCTGTTTCAGCCGGCATTCGACTTAGCGCTCCACTTCCCGGTCCTGAGAAATCATCCCGGGCCTTTGAGCTTGCTCCACCCTGGTTGGCCGTTTCACCATATCCTTCGGAATGTCCCCTGCAGCAGGTTCATCCTGCCCGGAGGCTGTGTCGTTTCTGCTCCAGAGCCACGACTCTCGCCGCCCTGACTTGTGTCAGGAGGGTTTCTCAACGGAGGGGGGACCTTCCTCAGCGCCCGAAGGCACCGTCAGCCGGCCTTCCTCTCCCCATACTCTATCCTAACATTGCGCTCTATTAAGCTTTTGCCCGGATGGCCCCCAATCCATACCCTATGCTTTTCAGCGAGTATTGCCTGTAGTTTCCAAAGCGAGACTCATTCTCTCTGAATCCGGCAGACAGAAAACGGGTGCCGTTTCGCCTTCCATACCTTCCATATATTGACACCTGCAATCACCATATGTCATTGTCCGGCGAAAGTGTAATGTATATGCACATAAAAGGACAAATGTGTCCATAATACTTATAAATGGAAAATAGGAAAACATTGGCATGAGCGAATCGACAATAGATATGGATACGAATGTGGAAAAACTTCTGAAAGAGCACCCGGAAGCCCTTAGCATCCTTATCGAGGCCGAATTTACGCCTTTGAAGAACCCTGCCATGAGACATATGGCGTCCACCGTGTCTCTGGGAACCGCCGCAAAAATGATACATATGAAAGACGATGAGCTTACAGAATTGATAGAAAAATTAAATGAATTGTAATGGGTTTATCTTGGACTGTAGTAGCACCTCTTCGACGACTCAACCAGACTCTCTTTTTTCAATTTCGTGATTATCTTTGAGGTCTCTTTATAGTCGATATCGATCATCTCGGCTACATCTCCGGATTTCACTGGTTTTCAGGCCTTCTTCATGGCTTTCAGCACTGTTTCCTCGTTTCCCATATTTTCAACTCACGGCCCTGCATGCATCATTGGCCAAACCGTGTCATACTCCTCGAACTTCAGTGCGTTTTCATATTCTGCCTTCAAAATGAGATAATGTGTGTTCTCCATACCTGCCAGAACCTCCATGAGAGTCCTTATCTTCTTGTCCTCGAAACGCTCTGCGAGGCTAGTGTAGAACTCCTCCGCCGCTTTTTCGGCCTTCATGGCGCTCTCCAGAACAAAGCTTATCGGGTCATTCTCACTTTTGATCTCTATTTCAGGCAAAGGGACATCGCTCTTTTCGGGAAGTTCTATGCTGTCGCATTCGAATTGCATACGAAATATGGCTTCCAGAGACTTTCTGTGCTTTTCCTCCTCGGAAGCCAGAAATTTCAAGCGCTCCTTCAGGAAAGCATTCTTCACTTTTTCCGCCAGTTCGGAGTATGTCCTAGCGGCATCCACTTCGCTCCTTATCCCGGCAAGAAGAAGTGTCTTCGTATCATATTTTTCCATATTCATCATATTACCTCAGTATCTTCCGTCCAGTTGTATGTATGAGAGGTCTTCCATCACATCTTCAACCTCCGCAAGCTGGTCTCTTTCCATCTTCAATATGGCGTAGTGATCCTTTTCCATGAGAGCGAGATATTTCAGCACCTGTTTCGTCTTTTCATCCTCGAAGAGATCCATCATGGAGGTGTAGAAATCCGATGCGGCGGTCTCCGCTTTCATCGCATCATCCATGATAGCCACCACGTCTCTCATAGTGCCGCTCTCACCGTGCATCCGTATCTCCGGCAGAGGTATGATGCTATTCTCCGGCAATTTCAATGGGTGTTTCGGAAAATTCTTCTCGAAAAGGTTCTCAAGGAAATTCCTGTGCCCTCTTTCCTCATTTGCAAGGAATTCCAGCCTATTCTTAAAAAATGGGTCCTTAACACGCTCGGATACTTCACGATAGACCTTCTCACTCTCAATCTCATTTTTTATGCCTACCAGAAGAAGTTCGTCCAGCCGATATTTTCTCAGATCCATCGTCTCATTCCTCCCTTTGTATCGGTTTGTAAACCCTTGCAGCCAGTTCCCTATCCAGCATCAGGATGCCCTGTCCGTTGTCCCCTATGAGCTTGAGCTGATGTATTATCTCCTCGTCATTGGCCTCTTCCTCGACCTGTTCGTCTATGTACCACTGCAGTAGATTGAATGTGGCTCTGTCCTTTTTCTTTTCCGCGAGGTCCACCAAGTCGTTTATGCATCTTGTTATATGCCGCTCATGTTTCAGTGTCTGCTCGAAGGCATCCATAGGAGATTTCCACTCATGAGGCGGTTCTTTTATGGCATAGAGCCTTACGTTTCCTCCGCGCTCGTGGAGATACCTGTAGAACTTCATGGCATGGTCCATCTCTTCCTGATATTGTATATGCATCCAGTTTGCAAATCCGTTCAATCCCTGTTCCTCAAAATAGGAGGACATTGACATATAGAGGTATGCAGAATACATCTCCTCGTTTATCTGCCTGTTAATCGCTTCTTCCATCTCTTTGTCTATCATTTCATCACCTCAAAACTTCTCGAACTTATCCGAAGGTATCCCGCAGACCGGGCATTTTTCGGGAGGTTTTCCTATGTGCGTATATCCGCAGACCGGACAGACATAGACCTCATCCGCATCCATATCGCTTCCGGATTCGACCTTCTCCTTTGCCTCGGCATACATCTCCGCATGTATCTTCTCGGCCTCTTCCGCATATCTTATCGATCTCTGCGCCCCTTTCTCATCCTGAAGTTCGGCTATTGCCATGTATGCCGGATACATCTCGTTTATCTCAAAGTTCTCCCCGTCCACGGCAGCTTGCAGATTGTCTTCCATACTCCCCACATATCCGAGATTTATGGCATGGTTTTTGGCATGCACGAACTCAGCATATGCTATGGCCCTGAACAGTCTTGCAACACCCGACTTTCCGTCTTTTTCGGCCTCCTCAGCGAATATCATGTATTTCATGTGGGCCATGCTCTCGCCGGCAAAAGCTTCCTGCAGCGATTTTTCGGTCATTTTCTTCATTGTTTTTCCCCCTTACTTCATGAATTTCATATTTTCAAAGTCGTCCACAAGTCCCTGAAGGTCATCCTCATGTTCAACCTCGTCTCTCATTATCTCAAGAGCCATTTCATAGGTTATCGGGTCTATCTCTTTCGTTACTCCCATAAGTTTGTGATAGGTGCTTATCGCACACTGCTCACCCTTTATGTTCTGATCGAGTATCTTCTTTACGAACGGGTCCTCCGGCACATCATAACCACAGTTCGTGAGCTTCTTCCATTCTTCCGGGTCAAGTATCGGTGTGCCGCCAAGCTGTATTATCCTCATTACGAGCATCTCCGCATGTCTGAGCTCATCCGCAGCGTGTTCCATAAGCTCCGTCATAACTTCTCCCTTCATGGGGCCGACCACTATCTTTGAGCCTATCCAGTACTGATAATATGCAAGCCATTCATCCGCAAGGGCACGGTTCAGAAGCCCTATAACTTCATCCACTCTTTCTCCTACTATCTCTCTTCCTTTTGTTCCCATGTTTATCACCTTAAATAAAACAAGGAAAGGGTTTGATTTATAGTTTTCTGTGGCATAGCCACCAGTCGTAGCATTCTATCTCGCCCTTTGCCTTGGCCTCTTCGCGCTCCTTTATTGCAGCGGTGGTTCCTGCGGGCGGCACTATGGCCCTGTCTCCTATGAGCTCATTCTCCGGCCACTTGTGCGGAAGGGCAACACCGTTGGCATCGCTTGTCTGCAGTGCTTTCAGCGCTCTCAGTATCTCATCCCAGTCTCTTCCGACCTCTGCCGGATAGTAGACTATCGCCCTTATGATCCCTTTGGGGTCTACCATGAACACTGCCCTCGCTGTTATGCTGGCACCCTGGGGTATCATTCCGAGGGCCTCCGCCACGAATCCGCGGTCGTCGGCTATCACGGGGAACTCTATCTCAGTGTCCAGGTTGTCCTTTATCCATTCCATCCACTTGAGGTGGCTGAACACCTGATCCACGCTGAGGCCCACGACCTCGGCACCCAGTTCCTTGAATTTGTCCAGTCTCTGCTGCATGGCATAGAACTCGGTCGTACATACCGGTGTGAAGTCCGCCGGGTGGCTGAACAGTACGAACCACTTTCCTGCGAAAGCATCCGGCAGCTTCGTGTGTCCATGTGTCGTGTTCACCTCTATCTCGGGGAATTTTTCTCCTATTACTACCATTTTATTACCTCCTTACTGTATCCTCGCCTTTCCTTCCCATAGCCCGTGTATGTTGCAGTATGAAAGAGCTATGAGCTCTCCTTTCTTCTCTGTCTTCAGGCAGAATTCCGCCCTCGGATTAGTGGCTATCTCTCCATGCACCGTGAAGGCCGCTCTTCCGACCATCAGAGGGATGTCCGTTCCCTCCGGCTTGAAGTACAGTTCTATCCATGCGATATGGTGCTCCGGAGTGTTCGGATGCGGTATCTCCTTTCCAACCATGACGGTTATGTGATACCCGTGCTCCTTCTCCTGCACATCTATCGTCGGCACATGTTTCTCTCCTTTCCAGTCTCCTGTCTTTATTTCCATCTTATTCACCTCCGCTTTTTTCCGTTATATTCAAAGTCCCATGCTTTTTAAATATTTCGTCCGCAAGCTCATCTATCTTTACAAGGTCTTCTTCTCTGGGAAGGCCTTTTATCATGACCGGTTCCAGTACCTCGGGGCTTATTGCACTCAGACAACCCTTAAGCTGCTGTACGGCCATTCCGCCCCAGCTATACGAGGTCATTACTCCCACGAATTTCAACTTCGGGCGGAGCGCATTTACCAAATGGGCCGCATATATCGCCATCGGGTGAGCACCGCTGAGGACCGTCGGTGTGGCAACGACCATGGTCGCGGCATCCACCAACGCCATCGCCATTTCTCCGATGTCCGCCGTACTCAGATTGAAGACCTTCACGGAAATCCCTTTTTCCATGAGGGAATCCGCCAGATATTCCGCGGCATTTCTTGTACTTCCGTGCATGGAGATGAATGCGATTATGACCTCGTTTCTAACCTCATCCGATGCCCAGTCCTTGTATGCATCTATGATAAATTTCGGGTCTTTATACATCGGGCCGTGACTCGGAGCTATTATGTCTATGTCCAGAGACTCGACCTTCTTCACATTGTTTCGAACTGCAGCCCTGAACGGCATCATTATCTCGGCATAATATCGCTTCGCTCCGGAATAGACATCATGGTTACCTTTTGCATAAATGTCGCTTGTGGCCACATGTGAACCGAAGAAGTCGCAGGTAAAGAGTATCTTCTCCTCCACCAGATATGTGCTCATCGTCTCAGGCCAGTGTACCCACGGAGTGAATATGAACTTCAGTGTCTTATCTCCCAGAGAGAGCTCGTCGCCATCATTTATCACGATGAAATCCTCTTCTTCCAGATGGAGGAGATCCGTGAGAAATCCCATGCACTTCGCATTTGTCACCACCTTTGCATCGGGATATCTTTCGAGCACGGCAGGTATGGAACCGGAATGGTCCTGCTCCGCATGGTTCGCTATCACATAGTCTATATTTTCCACCCCGAGCTCGTCCAGATGCGTCATGAGTTTATCTGTCTTCGTTGGGTCGACGGTATCTATCAATGCGCTCTTTTCTTTTCCTTTTATGAGGTATGAATTGTAGCTCGTACCTTCCGGAAGAGGTATCAGTTCGTCGAATATCGTCCGGTCCCAGTCTATCGCTCCGACAGAGAATATATCGGGCCTTATTTCCCTTATTGCCATATACTCACCTCAGAGGGGCTGGAAACTCGATTTGCCGACTCCGCACAATGGACATACCCAATCGTCAGATATCTCTTCGAAGGGTGTTCCCGGCTTTATTCCGCTGTCGGGGTCTCCCTTTTCCGGGTCGTATACATAGCCGCATACCTTACATACGTATTTTCTCATTTCATCACCTTTAAAACTCCAAATCGTATCAGATATATAAGAATTTCGTACCAAAGATGTGCAAAAACTTTATTAAGTGTTACGATTTTCGTAGAAATTACTGTGAGAATATGGACCAAAAAGATAGAGAGATACTGAAGTTTCTCAAAGAGAACTCAAGAATGCCCTATACGGAGATAGCTTTTAAGCTGGGCATGTCGGAAGGGGCCATAAGAAAAAGGATAAGCAAAATGGAAGAAAATGGAATAATAGAAAGATATACCGTCGAAGTGAACCCCAAAAAAATGGGTTATGATGCCGTCGTTCTTCTCGGCATGGATGTGGAGCCGAAGTATTTTCTGAGTGCTGCCCGCGAACTTTCCGGATTTGAATGTGTGAAATGGGTATATACGTCCACAGGAGACCATTCGATAATGGCGGAAGTATGGGCTAAAGATACCATGAATCTGGAAAATATCATTTCCGAAAAAATATCCAAAATAAAGGGTGTGAGCAATCTTTGTCCCGCAATTCTCATGGACAAAATAAAATAGAGCTCCTGAAAGTCGGATGGGACCGCAAGGGGATTTTCCTTGATAGGCCGAACAGATTCATCGGAATAGTTGATATCGACGGCTCCCCCGAAAAAGTACATATACATGACCCGGGAAGGCTTGAGGAACTCCTTTACAAGGAAAATGAAGTCCTTTTAAAACATGTCGATAAACCCGATAGAAAGACAAGATGGGAGCTCATCGCATCGAGATATGAAAATCAATGGGTCTTCACGAACTCGGGCTATCACCGCCGGATATCGGAGAACATCGTCGAAAGAATCTTTGAAAATGCCGGGATACGGGCTGAAGTGAAGGTTGGCCACAGCAGACTCGATTTCTTGGTTGAAGAGAAAGGTGGAAGGAAAGGAGTAGAGGTAAAGGGATGCACTCTTACGGAGAACGGAGTGGCTCTCTTTCCGGACGCTCCCACTGAGAGAGGCAGAAAACACCTTCAAACCCTCATGGATATTATCGACAGCGAAGATTCTGCCATGCTGATGATCCTTGTTTTCAGAAAAGACATCCGATGTTTCGCCCCGAACGAAAGAACCGCCCCCCGATTTGCGGAGATATTCAAAAAGGCCGTGGAAAAGGGGGTGGAAGTTCGACCGATGCTCCTTGAATACGACGGGGAGAGTGTTTGGTGGCTCGGGGAGATAGGTCTCTGTTAAAGTGAAAGAGCGCCTACTGACATAAAAAATATAGCAATGCCTGCTATGAGTACACCTATGCCGATACAAATGAAACTCTTCTTCAATTCCATCCCGAAAAGATATGCAATTAGTGAGCCGGTCCACGCGCCTGTGCCCGGAAGCGGTATTCCGACGAATATGATGAGTGCCAGTACCTCGTATTTCTCAACCTTTCCTCTCGCTTTATTTCTTGTCTTTTCAAAGACCCGATCCATGAGATTTGCCCAGAACCCGTATCTTCTAAGCCATTTCTCAATTCTACCGAAAAAGAGAAGAATGACCGGTACGACAAGAATGTTGGAGATCATCGCGATGATGAGGACCGGGAGAGCGGGGAGATGAAATGCCAGAATTCCAAGGGGTATCGAGGCTCTCAGTTCGAGGAAAGGCAGCATTGAAACGAATATCACTATTATCCACTGGGTGAAGGGGTCCGTACCAATAGACACAGTACTGCATTTCTCCTCCATATAAAAAGAGTTCCCATCGGAAAGATTTTTAAGCAGTTAACAATCGCACCTTTACACTCACGGGCCCGTGGGTTAGCTTGGCATACTTGTGGCTTCGGGAGCCATAGACTCCGGTTCAAATCCGGGCGGGCCCACTCCCGGCTCTTTCTTTACTGCTCGCTCCGCTGGCTCGGGCTCCAAAGAAAGACACCGGATGAGAAAGAAACTCGCCCTCGCCTGCTCACTCACATATAGTTCGAGCGGCCACACCGACTCTGGGACAAAATTCCTTTTCACTCCTTTAGTATGATCACATAAGCCCTTT
>CAYYXK010000056.1:0-7282 GCA_964475625.1 uncultured Thermoplasmata archaeon
AGTTATGGCGCTCTTATCTCGCATAGCTCGGTATGAGTTATGCAACAAAGCATGATAAAAGATATCTTTATATATTAGAAGTCTTGAAGGTTTGATATGAAAGAAGACAACATAAAAACCATAACTGAATCTAGAGAAAAGTTCTTTGAATTTGTTGATGTGTGTAATGAAAAATACAGAAAACACAATCCGAGCACATATTTATATAGAAAGATTATAGAAAAACATCGTAGTTCTGGAGATATTTCTAAACTAATAAGCGAGGATGAATTTGTTGATCTCATATATATGACCTTAATTTCTTGGAATATGAACCAGAGGGCAGCCGAAATGAAAAGATATGATGATTTCAAAATATCAATCAATAACCTTTCATCTGTCCTAGAAAGATTGTATAAATACAAACTTCATGAGATGAGTGGCAACGATATTAAGGATGTTATAGAAGACTTGAAAGAGGTTTTTAAAGGTCTGGACATGATGAAAAGCAAAAGTAAGATTGTTGGTGTTTCCAAAACAATGCACTTTCTCCTTCCCGACTTGGTTATGCCAATAGATAGAAAATATACCATGAATTTCTTTTATGGAAATAACAGATATAAACAAATCATCGACAAAGAATTTAAAGACTTTGAAAAACTTTTCAGAGAGTTTCATAGAATAAGCAAGGTTCTAAACCTGACAGATGAAGATGTTAATGGTAAAAATTGGAACACATCTGTTCCTAAATTGATTGACAACGCGATAATCGGCCATACACAGGAAAAGGAAACACTTTAATTGGAGAGTATATTTATGGCTATGCGACTAATCCGCGACACTCACCACCCTGCCGCCTACAACATGGCCCTTGACGAGGCGCTCCTTCGCCTGAACGATGGCCCTGTGTTCCGCACATATTCATGGGAACCATCGGCCGTCAGCATAGGCTATTTCCAGTCCATCGAAGAAGAGGTGGATTTAGAGATGGCGGAGAGCATGGGTGTGGATGTGATTCGAAGGATCACAGGTGGAGGTGCCGTGTTCCACGACAGGGACGGAGAGGTGACATACAGCGTCATACTTCCTTCCGGGCATGAAGCTGCAAGAAACAGTGCAAAGGAATCCTATGAGGTTCTCTGTGGCGGAATTGTGGAAGCCCTCGGAATTCTGGGGATTGATGCGAGTTTTGCCGGAATAAACGATGTTGTCGTTGGCGGAAAGAAGATATCGGGGAGCGCTCAGACCCGAAAAAAATGGGGCGTACTCCAGCACGGCACGCTTCTTTACGACCTGAGGCCGGAAGTGATGTTCTCGCTTCTGAAAGTGCCCGATGAGAAGATGAGGGACAAGATGATAAAAAATATCTACGAAAGGGTGACATCGCTCAAACACCTAGGTTTGAATGCCAGCAGGAAGGATGTGGAAGATGCACTTGTGGAAGGGTTCTCGAACGTTCTAGGAGAGAAAATGAAGCCGTCCGAACCCACGAAAGATGAACTTGCACTCGCGGATGAACTGATGGGGGAGAAATATGGAAGCCGTGAATGGAATTTCAGAAGGTAAAGCGGACTACAAAGTGCCCGGCGGAAAGCTGATACGCGTGAGGGTCTGGCACAGGAACGGCATCATTGAAAAGGTGCGATTTCACGGTGATTTCTTCATTCACCCCGAGGAAGCCATAGAGGAACTTGAAAACGGGCTTGTCGGAAAGGATATGAGCGGCGCTGAAAGTTTCATAGATACATTTTTCGAAAGAATTGAGTCGGCGGGAGTGGGGCCTGAAGATTTCAAAAGATCCTTCTTCCTTGCCATGAAAGAATGAAAGAAAAGAGAATTGAATGGGTTTTGCTTTATGGTCCGAACAGAGCCATTGCCAGTATGAACTGGGCGAAGACCAGCGAAACCATGGACATGAGCTTCAGAAGTATGTTCAGGCTTGGACCGGATGTATCCTTAAGCGGATCTCCGACAGTGTCTCCCGTGACCGTCGCCTTGTGGTTCTCCGAGCCTTTTCCTCCGTAGTGTCCGGCCTCTATGTACTTCTTTGCGTTGTCCCATGCTCCTCCTGCGTTTGCCATGAAGACCGCAAGGACGAATCCTGCGGACAGCCCTCCGATGAGAAGGCCGACGAGCGCGGATATCCCGAATACCAGACCGACTGCAATGGGAACTGCTATAGCTATGAGTGCAGGGCTGACCATCTCCTTCTGTGCAGCTTTGGTGCTTATATCCACGGCCTTGGTGTAGTCCGGCTTTACTCCGGCCTTTCCCTCGAGAAGTCCGGGTATCTCCCTGAACTGCCTGCGAACCTCTTCCACTATCTTCTCGGCAGCCTTTCCGACCGCACCCATGGTTATCGCAGAGAACATGAAGGGTAGCATGGCACCGATGAAGACGCCCGCCAGAAGCAGGGGGTTGAGCACATTAAGTCCGTATGTGTTCATTATATCCTGATACGGAACGCTGTGTGCATCGGGATAAAGGTCCCCTATTCCCTCGATATTGTGCTCCCATGCATATCTCTTTATCTCGTCCATGAACGCCGCTATGAGGGCAAGGGCGGTCAGTGCGGCAGAACCTATGGCGAATCCTTTTCCGGTTGCTGCCGTGGTGTTCCCAAGAGAATCCAGTGCGTCCGTTCTCTCCCTGACCTCTTCCGGAAGGCCTGCCATCTCGGCTATCCCTCCGGCATTATCGGCAACAGGCCCGTATGCATCCGTGGAAAGCGTTATTCCAAGGGTGGAAAGCATGCCTACCGCCGCGATACCGATTCCATAAAGTCCGAGCTCGGGGTCGTCTATGCTTCCTCCCGAGAGGAAAAATGCTGCCAGAATGGCGAATGCCACGGTTATCACGGGTATGGCCGTGCTCATCATTCCCACTGAGAAACCGCGTATTATGACCGTTGCATGGCCTGTTTCCGATGCCGCAGCTATGGATTTCGTTGGTTTGTAGTTGTCACTGGTGAAGTACTCGGTACTGAATCCGATGATTATTCCTGCAATAGTTCCGGTTACTATCGCACCCCATATTCCAACATAGTCAGGACCAAGAACATTATTGATTATGAAGTAACTCAAAATTATGATGAGTATGGTGGAGCCATATATGCCCTTGCGAAGAGCCCACAGGAGCTCTTTCTGTGTGGCTTCTTCCTTTGTATGGACAAGGAAAGTGCCGACTATGCTGGCGAGCATACCTATTGCGGCGAGGACCATCGGAACGGTCACGAATGCTAGCATAGCAGCATCGGGCCCGCCCAGAGCGTTCTGTGCGTCGGTTGACAGGCTGAGCGCCGCTGCGGTACCGAGGGCCATTGTTGCCACTATACTTCCAACATAGCTCTCGTAAAGGTCCGCGCCCATTCCTGCGACGTCTCCGACATTGTCTCCGACATTATCGGCTATGACCGCGGGGTTCCTCGGGTCGTCCTCGGGTATTCCCGCCTCAACTTTACCGACAAGGTCGGCACCGACATCTGCGGCCTTGGTGTATATTCCTCCACCAACCCTTGCGAAGAGCGCCATGCTTGATGCTCCCATCTCGAAGGTGAGCATTGCTGCAGTTACCTCATTGAGTGGAAGCTCGAAGACATATCTGAGCAGATAGAACCAGACACTGAGGTCCAGCAGTCCAAGGCCCACAACCATGAATCCCATGACCGAACCGCTGGAGAACGCTATTCTGAGAGCCTTGTTTAGGCTCGTCCTCGCTCCGTTGGCGGTCCTTGCATTCGCTTTGGTAGCTATCCACATTCCGATGTATCCGCTTAATCCCGAGAAGAAACCGCCGGTCAGAAAGGCAAAAGGCACGAACATGGACAGATAACCTGCGGTCGCTATTCCCAGCAGTATGAAGAACATGACCACGAAGAATATGGCCACACCCGTGTACTGCCTGCGGAGATATGCCTTTGCTGCCGTATGGATGGCGTCTGATATCTCCTTCATCTTTTCAGTGCCCTCGTCCTCCTTCAGCAACTTCCAAGTCAGGAAAGTAGCGAAGAGAAGGGCTATTATGGAGCTCAATGGAGCTAGGTATGTCAGATCCACAGTATCACCGTTCGGTCATCGGCATTCGTTTAAAATAGTTTGCACCGAAACAGAGATATTACATGAGATGCGTATTTCACATTCGTCTTTCGACGATTTGCTTATCGATTGCTGCATCATATGACTGATTCCTTCAGGGTCTCCATGAAAAAGAATTAATAGAGAGGAGGTTATGAGCATTCATGATGGAGATATGGACCGAAAAGTACCGCCCGAAAACGCTGGATGATGTTGTTGGGCAGCAGAATGCGGTCAAGAGACTGAAATCCTATGTGAAAGCAGGCAATATGCCGCACCTTCTGTTCTCGGGGCCGGCGGGAGTGGGGAAGACGACGTCCGCCATAGCACTCGCCCGAGATATGTTCGGAGATAACTGGAAGAACAACTTCTATGAACTCAATGCCAGTGATGAGCGGGGGATAGATGTGGTCCGTGTGAACATAAAAGAATATGCGAGAACCGCTCCGTTCGGAGGTGCTCCTTTCAAGATAATCTTTCTCGATGAGGCGGATGCACTGACCTCCGATGCACAGGCAGCCCTTCGCCGTACGATGGAAAAATACTCCGGCACATGCCGGTTCATACTCTCATGCAACTACTCCTCAAAGATAATAGACCCCATACAGTCGAGATGCGCCATATTCAGGTTTACGCGCCCCTCGGAAGAAGACATGATGGTATACCTGAAAAGAATCGTTGAGGGCGAGAAGATAGACATAGACGATGAGGCCCTGCACCAGATAATCCTTGTCTCCGAAGGAGATGTCCGTAAGGCCGTGAACACGCTTCAGGTTGCGGCGTCCTTTGCGGATGGGGGGAAGATAAACCTCCAGAGGATCTACGAGGCAACTGCCATGGCAGACCCGTCGGACATAAGGGAGATGGTCGGTCAGGCTATGAAAGGGAAATTCATGGATGCAAGGGGAATACTGGACAAACTTCTCATCGATCAGGGCCTTTCGGGAGAGGACATCATAAAGGCCATACATCAGGTTGTCATATCCGAACCCGGAATAAAGGAAGACAAGAAGATAATCATGCTGGACCGCATAGGTGAGGCGGACTTCAGGATAGTGGAGGGCTCCAATGCCAGAATACAACTGGAAGCTCTGCTGGCAACATTCGCATTGTTGTGATTCTTATTGAATAAATACTTATATCAAATTGCTCTTCTTCACATATGGATGCGAGGAATTCGATAAAGGAAATAGTCCGTAAAGAAGACCTCAGAAAAGGTATCTGGGCACAAAAAAGTAATAAATCACTGGAAAAGCAGAGGAAAGATGCGGTTATGAAAATTTTAGTTGTGTTTTCCTTCTTAATTATTATGAGCTCTCTTTTTCTGTACCTCGCATATTCCATTCGCTCGCAGACCGCATCATTCTTGGGAGCCGCATCTGTTTTTCTTTTTTTTTCTATTTGCACTGGCGTTCCTTCTATTCAAAGACGTTCGAAAAAGGAAGGTGAAAGAAGAAAGGATGAAGAACAGTTCCTCCGCTGCCATGCTGCATGAATTCGGAAAACACGATACCATCACATACACTTCTATGACTGAGGTCAGCAAAATCGATGAAAATACGATTGAAAAAATTGCCGAATGCATCAGAGACTCACTTACCGATGTGGAGGGCGCCGATGCATATACATTCAACATAGCATTTGTTGAAGAAGACGAGCTTAAGCTCATAATAACACCGAGGATTTCCTCCGGAAGATGGATTCTTCATGACGGACACAGTCCTTTCTTCATAGGCCTGGAGCTTGTGGGTATCCCGGACTATGGAGAAGATATATTCGGGATAGATATCGTAGTTAAAAGAGAAGAGAGCGAGAAAACGGTCGAAGTCATAGAAAAAATAAAAGAAAAAGCGAGAGAATGCGCTCTGAAATTCATTGAAAAGTGAGTAAATGGTTTTAGATGAGGCTCATATCGGTAAGCTCTATGTTCTGGACTCCCTCTATGGCGTTCAGCTTGTCCTCGAGCTCTCCGGACTTTCCGGACTTATCGTCCATGATTATGACTATTTCGAGCGCTTTCAGGCCGAAGGCTATGGGCTTTATGTCCGCTCTGTTGAGCTCTGCACCCACGGACTCGGCCGCATTTTTTATGTCGGCCTTTACCTTTTCAAGGTCAACTTCCGGGCTTTCCGGCATAACACTGTATATCATCGCTACGTCACCCATCTTATCACCTCACGGTCCGGTGAACCCGCATTCCGGGCACACATACTCGACGCTCTGGTCGCGGCACTGCTTGCACCTGCCTATCGTCACCTTTCCGCAGTTCGGACACTTGAATATGGTGTCGCCCTCGCCTTTGAGAGTTACACCACATGAATTGCATACTTCCGCCATGGTAATTCCTCACTCTCGCAATCCCATTCCATATAAATAGTTTGAGGAAGGGGTTTCACTGGACAGGGCCCAGCGGAAGAACCTCTCTGCCGTGCACCTCGTTGAGTATCTCGGCTATGGCGGTGTATATGGCTGAAAGTCCGCAGATTATTCCCTCTATGCCAGCTATCATCTTCAGGGTCTGGCTGCCTGTCGCATCGGCTATTGCCAGAAGGAAGAAGAGTATGGTCAGGCTGAGGAAGACGAACTGTATCGCCCTGTTGGCCTTCAGTGTGCCGAAGAACATCAATCCGGTGAAGAGCCCCCACATAGCGAGATAGGAGACCATTCCGTTGGTAGTCACGGGCTTGGCTATTCCCATTGCGGGAAAGACTATCAGGCCCACGAGAGAGAGCCAGAAAAGGCCGTATGATGTGAAGGCCACGGTTCCGAAGGTGTTCCCCTTCTTCCACTCCATGCTCCCTGCTATTATCTGTGCGAGTCCTCCGTAGAATATGCCCATTGCAAGTATCATGCTTCCTAGGGCGAAGAGCCCCGCATTGTGCAGGTTGAGAAGGACCGTCGTCATCCCGAATCCCATGAGTCCGAGGGGTGCGGGGTTGGCGGTCTTATCCTTGATATTTACCTCGTTTTCCATGTTGTTTCCTCCTTGGGAACGAATGTGCAGTTGAACGGGTTATAAAAAGATTGCCTTATGGAGATTGCGGAGATAGACGAAAAGCGTGGGAAAAACATGAAACTGCTACGGTTTTTATCAATGAATGTATTCCTCTATCTCCTCCGCCTTTATCACTCCCTTCTCCGTGATGTATCGGGTGGATTTTTTCCCATGCTGCAAAAAATCTATATATGGAAAGCACTATACCGCTACGATTCATATGAAAAGGAGGATT
>CAYYXK010000057.1:0-7034 GCA_964475625.1 uncultured Thermoplasmata archaeon
TATTTACCAGAAAGTATGGCACCATGGCTTATAAAACTATTTGTGCAACAGAGCAACTAAAGGGTAAAACTTAAATCCTACCTCTTAATAGCCGCACCCCATAGCGTTAAAAAGAGGAATTTCCATGAAGATGCCAAGGAAAGTTAAGCGGTACTGTCCACACTGCAAAAAGCATACACTCCACGAGGTCGAGAAAGTCAAGAAAAAGAGAGCCAGCGAACTCAAATGGGGTCAGAGAAGATTCAGAAGAGTTACGGCCGGATACAGGGGTTTTCCAAGGCCCAAACCCGAAGGCAGAGAGAAGCCTACCAAGAGGGTCAACCTGAGATACAAATGCACGGAATGCGGTAAATATCATCAGCCGCCGGCCTTCAGGGCCAAGAAATTTGAACTTACAGAGTGATTACCATGACCGGAAAATTCATAAAAGTCAAGTGCCCGGATTGCGGGAATGAACAGATAGTCTTTGAAAGGGCTGCGACCGTGGTCAAATGTACGGTTTGCGGTGCGGTTCTGGCTGAGCCGAGGGGCGGAAAAGCCCGCATCAAGGGAGAGACGATGGAGGAAATGTCCTGATGAAGACCCTCAGAGAATATCCCGATGTCGGAGAACTCGTCGTCGGAACGGTAAGCAGTGTGAAGGACTACGGGGCCTTCGTTAAACTCGAAGAATTTCCCGGAAAAGAGGGATTCATACATGTTTCCGAAGTGACAACGGGGTGGGTCAAATACATCAGGGACCACATTCGAGAGGGAAAGAAGATAGTTGCCAAGGTAATCGATGTCAACGAATCGAAGAACCAGATAAATCTCTCTTTAAAGCGGGTCACCGATGCACAGAAAAGAAAAAAAATGCAGCATTGGAAGAACGAGATACGGGGACGCATGCTGTTCGAAAGAATGGCCGCCGCAATGGGTATGGAGCCCGAAGAAGCATACGAACAGTTCGGTTATGACCTGATAGATGTGTTCGGCGGCATATATCCTGCGATGGAGGCCGCTGTTCTGGAGGACAATGTTCTTGAAGAAGAGGGTTTTGAGGGAGAATGGGTTCGGGAATTCGTGAAAATGGCGAAGGACAACATCGCCCCGCCTTTCGTGAGCATATCCGGAACCCTCATAGTTTCTTCCGAAGAACCGGATGGTGTTGAAGTGGTAAAAGAGGCCCTCCGCAAGGCGGAATCCATCGGAGAAAATATCGAAATACACTATATCGGTTCGCCGAAGTATCGTATAAAAGTCACCGCAGAGGACTACAAAACCGCTGAAAAAGCCATGAAGGCGGCTGCTGACGCGGCGATTGAATACATGGAAAGCAGAGGAGAGGGAAACCTCGCCGAGTTCGATAGAAAGGGTGAGTGATTGCGCTCTGCCATGAGAAAATGTCCTTCCTGTGGAATGTATACGCTTAAAGATGTATGTCCAGACTGCGGAGAAAGAACGGTATCTCCCATACCGCCGAGATTTTCACCTGAGGACAGATACGGAAGATACAGAAGGCAGTTGAAGAAGGAGGAACAGTGATGGATGAAGTGATAATAAAGACCATTGAAGAGCAGAAGATGAAAGACATCACGCTCATAGAGGGGCTTCCGGGTGTAGGAAATGTCGGAAAACTGGCTCTTGACCATATCATAGATGTTCTCGAACCCGTTCTTTTTGCAAAGGTATATTCCAAGAATCTTCCCCCCCAGGTTCTTCTCGATGATGACGGCATAACCTCGCTTGTCTCTCAAAACCTGTATCACTATGAAAAGGATGGGAATCACTTTGTCTTACTCGCGGGAGAGTATCAGGGTGCCGATTCGAGAGGGCAGTACGAAATCGCATACGAACTCCTGAAATTCCTGAACAAGAATTACGGAATATCAGAGATATACACCCTTGGCGGATACGGCCTCGGAAAGATGCTGGAAGACCCGAGAGTTCTGGGTGCGGCCACATCGACGGAGATGGCCGATAAGATGAAAGAGGCAGGCACCATTTTCTCCGAAGGAGAACCTTCCAACGGCATAATCGGTGCAAGCGGAATACTGCTAGGACTCGGAAAGGAGATATTCAACATCGACGGAGGATGCCTTATGGGTGAGACCTCAGGATACATTCTGGATGCCCGGAGTGCAAGAAAGGTTCTGGAAGCACTTATGAAACTTACCGGAATAGAGGTATCCACCGAGGAACTGGATGCAAGGTCCGAAGAAGCGGAAGAGATCCTAAACAATCTCAGAGAGGTTGCGGAGCGCTCCATCGAAAGCGAGAAGGATGACCTGCGCTACATCGGGTAAATCAATCTTCCATGATTGCCGCGCTTTCACCGCCTGGCTCAATTTCCTGAACGCGAATCACCATGGATGCGCTCTCCTTTATGCCCTCTATGTGGCTTATGAGAAATATCTGTGGAAATCTGTTCGAAAGGAGTTGAAGGGCTCCTATTATATTCTCCCTCCGTCCTGTGTCCTGAGAGCCGAATATCTCATCCAAAACCAGAAAATTGAATCCCCTTGCCCCTTTGGCACGAACGACCACATCGGAGATGGCCAGTCTGAGACATAGGTTCGCAAGGTCCGATTCTCCGCCTGAGAACCTCTTTATCGGATACGCCCGCCCGGAATCGAGTATCTTTATCTCGTAGTTGTCATCCAGCTCTATTCCCGCATATTTCCCCTCGGTTATCTCTGCGAAAAGTTGTGATGCCACGGATTCCAGTGCGGGTTTTATTCCTGCTATGGCCTCCGTTCTGAATGATTTCATGAGGCCCTCGAGAGCGCCGAGATATCTCAGTTCCTCCTCTTTTTGGAATAGAACGGCCATCTTGCCATCCAATTCCTTTATCTCTTCGGATATCGATTCTCGCTCTCTTTTCAGCGATGACAGGCGCTCTCCGAGTATGCCTATCAAGCCGTGTATCTCTTTCTCCTTTTTAAGAAGGGCGTCCCTTTCCTCTATGGCAAGTTGAAGCTCCTTTTCCGAGTAATCAAGCCCTTTCAGTTCGGACACGGCGGATTCCATATCCGATTCGAAATCCTTCAGTTCGCCCTTGTATCTGTTCAGTCTTTCGATAAGTTCCGGTTCACGCGCTATCTGGGTCGACAGCTCGGTATATTCTTTCTCTCGTGCTCTCAGTGCCTCAACCTCTTCGGAGAGCCTTTTGAATGAATCCTCGTCGAAATCGACCCTGCCTATAGCCTCGATCTCTTTTTTTACGGATTCTTCCTCTGACAAGTACTTATCCAGAGAGCCTTTCAATGTCTCCACTTTTATCTCGATGTTCTTTATGCTCTGGTCCATCCTTTCTATGGCTTTCATTTCATCTTCCAGACCTCTCTTCTCGGATTTCATGGCCTTCAATCTTTCCTCCGCATCCCGGAGCCTCTCTTTCAGTTCCGATATCTTCTTCTCGATGTCGCTCTTTTCTTCATTCATATGCTCAAGTATGCTTTGATGTTCTATTCCGAGGGGGCGGTGGCAGGTGGGACACCTGCTTTCAGGCCCCAGCCGCTCTATGTCCTTCAAGGAACGATGTAGTTTTTCATATTCCTTTCTCAGGGATTTTTCCTCGGATACAAGCTCGTTCCTCTCCGATTCAAGCGCCGTGATGTCCTGTTCAATCTCCGCCAGTCTCTTTTTCTTCGAAGTGATGTCAGGAATCTGAGAGCGCATGTCTTCGAGGTCGGATTCATAGTTCTGTATCTGGGATCTGAGCGCTTCTATCTCATGCAGAACCGATGCCCTTCTTTCATCCAATCCTTTCAGGCGCATGAGTTTCTCCCTCTCAGCTCTCATTCGCTCGAGTTCCTTTTCGGCCCTGCGAAGCTCGCTTGGTATATCTCCCATCTCCGAAAGCCTTTTTTTCTTATGAGATAGGGCTCTCAGCTCTTCTTCCATCTCCGATATCGCCCTTTTTCTCTCCGCAACATACCCTTTCAAGCGCTCTATCCTCGCTTCCAGAGCTCTTGCGTTTTCACCTTTTTTTCTCACGGACAGAAGGTGTTCTTCTGCTTTTTTTAGGGCTTCGGATGTTCTTTCATGCTCCTTTTCAAGTGATTTCAGTTGTGCCGAGGTCTCCTTTTCCTGAGCCCGCCTTTCTTCCAGTATCTCCTTTTTCTTCTCTATGACCGGCGTTCCGTCATCGTCATAGAGCATTCCTCGCATACCCTCCACGGTATTCTTCGTATCTCTTCTGTCCTCGGCCATCTTTTTTCTGGCCCGGTCTATGGCATCGAGCCCGAGCATATTCTCTATCTTCTTTTTTCTGGCCTCGTCCGTCAGATTGGAGAGCGCATTGAGTTCCTTCTGCCGTGCGAACACGGATATCAAAAAGCCCTCCGCATCCATCCCAAGGGTCTGTTCTATGAACTTTTTCACATCCCGGTCCGCAGAGGCCTGAACCATGCCATTCTGCTTTATCTCGGCGACCATGCTGCCTGCCTTCCCCCTCATCTCCCGCACGATGTGATATGTGTCGCCCGCAACCTCAAAATCCATTTCAACGGAACATATGTCCGAGGGCGGAGCGCCTGAGAACCTGATGCCGTTCTTTCCATCCCTCAGTATCCTTTTATCATTTCCATAAAGTACCCATGCCATGGCTTCCACAAGACTGCTCTTTCCCGCTCCGTTCAGGCCGGTTATGCTTATTATTCCGTCACCGAACTCCAGCTCGGAATACCTGAACTTCCGGTAATTCCTGAGCTTTATGTGATTTATTCTCATCGCTCTCCCTCCTCAATGGCAAGAGCAAGATATCTTTCCCCCATCTTTATGAGGCGTTCCTTGTCCAGACCTTCCACAGATGTCTTTCGGATGAACTCCGCGAAATCGGACCCCATCGTTTCAAGGCTTATCATCTCCACCTGTGCCGAACCGCCTTCTCCCTGCGATACCTGCATTTCGAAGTGCATCGTATCGGAAAAGAGCTTCTTAATTCTCTTGGAGTCGAGGGAGAAGTGCTCTCCTTTACCTATATTGTTGATTCTCAGCCGTACTATGGCATCTTTCAGATGAGGGCCAGCCATTTCCTCTATTTCGTTCATTATCTCGGATGCGCTCTTCCCTTTTGCATCCATGGGCGGCAGGTCTATCATGGGCCTTATGTCGAGTTTAACGAAATCGACTGAGAACGGGGATGTCTCCACAACAAGGAAGCCTTTGTCCTGTCCCGCATCGGTAAAGCTCAATCTCTCGGTGGAGCCGGAATAATATGCCCTTTCATCCAGTTTCGTGAATTCGTGGAAATGCCCGAAAGCGATGTAATCGAAGCCCTCGCTTATCTCCGACATGCTTATCAGATCCTCGTTCGCCTCTCCCGTGCTGTACTTGAATGCCCTCAATCCCTCAACTCCAGAATGCAGGACTGCGATGTTGATACGCCCTTCCAGAGCTTTCATGAGTGCCGCCTCTTCCCTGAATCTCTCGCCGCCGTGAACATGAGGAAGAAGATGGAGTAGCGCATCTCCGATTTCCATTTTCTCGTATTTTTCCCTGTAAAAGGCGTGAACCCCGTTCACCTTCGATATTATCCGAAAAACGCTCCCTGTCTCCCTCATACGCGGTGCCGAGTGGTTTCCGGCGATCACCACGAAGGGTATCCCCGCATCGGTTATGCGCTCTATCTCTTCCATGGCGAATCCTATCGCCCGATTACTTGGTCTGACCGTGTGAAAAAGGTCTCCCGAATGTATCACGAAATCCGGCTTTATATCCAGTATCCGGTCAACGGCCTGCCTGAATGCGTTCTCGACATCCACCTCCCGCTGATTTCTTCCTGTTTCACGGTCTATGGCGGTATATGCCGAATAGCCGATGTGCGTATCGGATATGTGAACGAAGCGCATGGAGCTGGTATGCACCTTCCGTATTTAAGGATAAATGAGAGGGTGGGGTGAAAGTGGCCTATTCTATGATTATGGGCTTTCCGCCCTTTTCTCCCTTCCTTTTCATCTCAAGGGCATCTTTTATCATATCGTAGTTCTCCCGTATGGCACCCAAGGCATCATCTATGCTCCTGTACCTTCCCCGAACTATGACGGGCAGATACGGGCTGCTGTCCCTTATCTTCACGAAGTTCGGCCCCATCGCCCTGCCGACCAGCACATCCGTGCCTCTTACGATGTTCATTATCGCCTTGGCCTTGTTCGGGTCACCGTGCATCCTTTCCTCGGGCGAGGTATTATCTCTGTATTCCACGAGTTCCCAGCCATCGGGACCGACATCATATATTGCAAAATAGCTTGAATCCCCCACATGATCGTCGTGCATGTTCTTTCTGTCGTTTGTTCCTATCGCTACCTTCATGATACGGCGAAATCCGCCATCAATATGAAATTTTCCCCGATGCAAAACTTTATTTCAGACAGGCATATGCACACCTATGAAGCCACTGGTCATATCCATGGGCGGTTCGATAGTAGCGAGCGCTGATACGGATTTCATAAAGGAACTCTCCGGCATAATCATAAGGGAATCCGGCAGGAGAAGGGTCTTTATAGTGGCAGGAGGCGGAAGCACGGCCCGGGAGTACATAAAGAAGGCCAGAGAGCTTGGTGCGGATGAATCATTCCTTGACGAGATGGGGATAATGGCCACCAAGCTCAATGCGGCCCTGCTTATAAGCGCTCTCCGCCCTCATTCGGCACCTCCGGTCCCTTCATCATTCGAGGAGGCCATGATTCTCTCGAAATCATACTCGATAGTCGTCATGGGGGGCACACATCCCGGGCATACCACGGACGCGGTGGCTGCCATGCTGGCCGAAAGGGTCGGTTCCGACACACTAATAGATGCCACATCGGTGAACGGGGTCTATACCGCAGACCCGAAGAAAGACCCCGAGGCGAAGAGAATGGAGCGTATGAGCCACAGGGAACTCCTTGAACTCGTCATCGGAGAGGGAAAAGGAGGCGCGGGTTCCAACATAGTGATAGACCCCATGGCAGCGAAGATAGCGGAGCGCTCCGCCATAACCCTGTACGTCCTGAACGGAAGGGACCTCAACGCCCTTGAAAGGGCCATAAAGGGAAGAAGGTTCGAGGGGAC
>CAYYXK010000058.1:0-6643 GCA_964475625.1 uncultured Thermoplasmata archaeon
CCGTACGTATCTAAAACTATATACTCACTAAACTCCTCCAACTAAGACCACCTCCCTACTAGAATTTCCTCCTAACCATTCAGGCTTAAGACTACTACTACAGTGAGAGTAAACCATTTTTGCAAACTCAGTTAAGCCTAACTCATCGAGCTTACGCACAGTTATGGACTCCAGCTTACTACTATACTTGTAAGCTTCGCTGCGGTTTATCGTATTAAGCAGTTCATAGTTAATCCTTACACCTAAATGCTTGGAAATGGATTCCGCAACCCTTACAGGCTCATAGACTAACTCCTCGAAGTACACTATAAGTCCTTTTGATTTTCCCTTTCCCCTCAGTACTGCATAATAGTATGGAACTAAGTTACTGAATGTCCAGACTATTAGAAACTTACCAAAGAAGTCGTTTTTGTCCGTTCTTATAGCAAAGTTCCTCGATATAACTCTGTACATGTCCCCTACCCAGAAGAAGTAGTCGGGATTAACCACTGCAAGCTTTCCCTCTGCTAGTCTTTCTATCATTGGCATTGATAAGTCTACATTTGGCTTAACTAGGTCTATAAACGTATCGGCTGGATTTCTAATTATGTGTACCCAGTTAACGCTGTACCTGTTAGATACGTCATCTATTATGAAGTGCATTCTGTTTGGCTGTAGTATTACCTGCTTATCTATTGAGTCTATTGTATCCAAGTACGGATATACTATGCTAGGATTAAACACTATGGTGAAATCCCCGTGCTTAGACCTCATAGCATCCAGTATATCACTTGGGATAAGTAAATAGTCGTCCCAGATAGGTAGTCCGTGCATCTTATCTCTTTTCCCTAACTGGTGAGTATCGATGGCTGAAAATAGCAGTGGTGATAGCGGTTCATATAGATGGAGCATATCTGGATTACTGCTTTTAACTATCCACCACAGCAGTGTTGTTCCACTTCTATAGTAGCCATTGATTATACCAGCTATTGGCATTTACCTACCACCACCCGGTAGTAATAACTTAATCTTATCTACCGTCTCGTTATACATTTCTACTGCTTTCTCTCTGCATTTCTCGGATAAGTCTTCGTATTCCTCTCTACCCATTCCCAAAGCGTAGTCTATTGCTTCTTCTACTTCTTTTCTATCGATGTACCACTTAATAACTCTGGTACCGTAGCAAAATCCTTTAGCCTTCCCGTTAGCTTTTATCGGTATTCCCACTGCAAACTCGTTATGTGCGGGTACATCAGTATAAATTGGAACAGTTCCTATTGCCATAGCCTCATATACAGGCATGCCAAAGCCTTCTACAAAGCTCGTCCATAGTAGAAACCTCGACTCTGCGAGTAGTCTGGCTTTAAGAGCATCTGGAACTGTTCCAAAGTTATACTGTTTAATCCAAGGTCTCTTCGGTATCCATATATCGCTGATTATCACGGACTTTATCCTCTTAGATAGTATTATGTCCCTCTGCATTCTAAGGTTCTTCCTGTCGCACATGCAATGCTTCCCTATAGTAATTATATCATACTTCGTTCCCACGTACTCTTTTAGAGGATAAAATAGTCTATCGTCTATTAGTCTATAAATAACACCGTCCACTTTAAATCCCAGCTCTTCGAGTAACTGTTTATTGAATTCTGAAGTCGTGTATAACTTAGACCAGATATCCGTATCCACTTTATGGTAGCTCAATGGTAACATGCCCGGAGTATCAACCCATGCTACATCTGCCTTTCTATCGTATATCGCTGAACTTACTGCCTCGTCTACTATTATGTTCCACCTGTTAGGTATGTACTCATTGGTAACTACTATGTCATCTATGTACATCTTATTTCTAAGGAAATCCAGAAGTAACTTAGCACAGTAAGGTAAGCTTCCGAAAGCTCCTAAACACGTTCTAATATTTATTCCTACCCTCATAAACTATGATACACCTCCCAGCATAAGTAGCACTGCAAACTCAAGCCTCATAGCGTCACCCTAGTAGAATAGCTTGGTATAGTCTATTACTATATTCGGGCAATTCTGTCCTATCCAGTCCGAAGCCTCTCTACCAAGTATTATACCACACTTGGTATTGTTTCCCACTATTGTACTCGGTATTTCAACAAGACAGCTTGATATTACAGTAGTAGATGGTTCAACCGATGTATCTGGGCTCGTATAGTAATTATCGGAAACTCTTACTTCTATGTCTAAGTACCATTTACCCTCTATCTGTTTTAACCATCCATAGAACTTAACAAAAGCCCAAGACAGACTCGGATAGTATATTAGTTCGGCTGTGTCAATCCAGACAGTAGCACTAACACCACAGAAATAATTACCTGCAGTACCACTAACACTACATCTTACATCCAGACTATCTCCAGGGTACGCAAAGCTCATCCAGCCCCAATCATCTGGCGGAGTAGAACCTTCTATCTTTGCACTTTGACTTAGATCTACACATACTCCCACTGCTTCATAATACTTCTTAGCTAAAACTTTCGCAGCCATCAGACCATCAACTATCTTGTAACCGTGTGCACTATCGCTACAACTTTCGGCTGGCTCTGCTCCACAACTTGCAGTAACCTTCAAACTCTTAGCACCCTCATATCCCTCGTCAACAACTTCTACATCTCCTTCCCATCCCTGAGTAGTTCCATCCTCAAAGTCATCAACGTCTACACCAGCCCAAGTAATCATACCCGATAGATGCTGTATCTTGGTTGTTACGTCATCTTCCAGTATAGTAGTTTCACTTCCTCCTTCCCTCTTTCTGTAAACTACTTTTGCACTGATTATATCGCCTTCACTGTCTATTTCAATTTCCAAGTAAGCATAGATATAGTTGTCGCTATCATAATACTTGAGTATTCCACCTACCTTTACCTTCACAGTATCAGAATTCGGAGCTACTAAGCTAAACCAAGTTGACATTCCCTGAGATACGTAAAAGACATTCTCTGTTCCGTTATGTATATATCTACTTTCCGAGCCTTCAGATATAGCTCCATAACTCAGATGACACGCTCTCTTTATCAACCGTAAGTCTGCTCCACTTATCTTACTCCAATCCGCTAACGTCATTTACACCACCTCACAATTAACTCTCCCAACTCTCCTCGGACTCATACATAGCATGACATATTACTTCATACCATCCCCGTGCACCAGAGTACTGTTCTACTACTTCTTTATGTTCTTCATCCCACGTTTCTAATTTTGTACTGCTGTGTAAAAAGCCGAACTCGAACTCACTCAGTACTCCTGATTTCTGCTGGAGAACTAACTCGACTTCTGCTACGGCTTCGTGCTGCGATTTAACCAGTCCTGCTTCACCCATAGTAATTGGTGTGGTTACACGTACATCGTGCTCCGATTCAACTAGACTGCTAGCACTTGCCGACTTCAGCTCAGGAAAAAAAACTTCATACTGAGACTTCACTGAACCGCTCTTACCAACTTCTACAGGCGTAGTCGATATTACCTCGTATCCAGACTCTGCTGAACTGACTTCACTGACTTCTGTAACCTCCTGCAGTATTATCTCGTACATTGAGCTAACTGAGTTGTAGTTCTCCCTCCACGAAACACCACCTACAAATACATCGTACCCTGATTTTACCGAGTTGCTCTTCTCTACTATAGGTCTGTATCCTACTGCTGGTGGGTACATCGGTGTAGTAGGCACTTCTATAGCTGGTGGAGTTGCAGGAACTTCCGGCTTCTCAATAGCAATAGGTGAATAAGTCAAAGTAGGTATGGCAAACTCAGGGAAGAACACTATTCTCTCACTTGAAGGTCTCGGTACAACTGCATCAGCCAATTCAGCTACCACAGCACCGGCAATAGGTGCTGCAAGTACTCCTATTAATCCGCTCGTGTACTTACCCTCTAATATACTATCGAAGCTCCTGAAGAGTCCCGGTAGCGTAGTATTAACCAGAACAAAGCTCTTGAACTTCTCTCTCAGTGACTTAATCCAGCCATTCAGAAAATCATTTATACCCTGAACCCACGAAGCTATATAGTTTACTATACTGTTATATATGTTCACTATACCGTCCCAAATCCAGTTAACAAAGCCTTCTATAGCACTAGCTATTGTTCTCGCAACCCAGCAAATACCGTTCCACAGCCATTGACCAAAGCTGTATAACTGCTGACCTATCCAAGATAAACCGCTACCAATCCACTGTAAACCTCCGCTTATCCACTGTGCTATTGCTTCGTATCCCTCTTTAAGCTTATCTCCCAACCACGTTAAGCCGGAGTACAACCAGTTACTGAAGTAAGTCCAAGCGTTATAGAACTGGTCAGCCAGCCACTTTATACCACCGTACAGCCAGCTACCCAGTTCACCCAGAGTATCCTTTAAACCACCACCTACTCCAGTAAGCCAGTTCCAAAAATTAGTTAAAGCAGTTTGTATATCCTCCCATACCGTCATGGTGTTATTCTACCCCTAATAAGTATGTAGTCCTTCCCATCCACTACCTCCAGTCCCTTCTGACTTGCACCCGTTACGTTAACAAACGCATTAACGAGTTCTTTCCTGTCAATTTCTATTTTAATCTCCTTAGGCTCTATGCTTGCCTTTAACCCATAGTTCGTCAGACTCTTTTCTAGGTCTGTTAAGTCCACTATTACTACGAAAGCGTCGGGATACACTTCTACTGACTTAACCTTCTGCCCTTTGCTCTCTATTGCTTTCCTCAGCATATCCGCCAGAGTATCGTTCTTCAGCTTTGCCTCCATCACGTTTTGCTTCGTTGTAACTTCTAAATCCGGGAATGGCAAATTAGGCATCATCTACCATCCCCCCTAAACCATTAGAGTCCACACGTTGGCGAAGAAGTAAATCATACCTCTAGGATTGGTCATAAAGTAGTCCCACGTTCTGAGGAACCAGACGTAAATGTTGTTAGCTATGTTCCTAAAAAAGTTAATGATGGTGGATACTATTCCCTCCACTCTGTCCTGTATTTGTCCTATTATTTGACTTATCCCTGCACCTACTCCCGCAAAGAAGCTCATACTACATCACTACTACGATGGGTTCCACCTGAACCAGTACTTTATCGTAACTCTACCACCGTTTGGAACTGTAGTAGCTGATATAACGTCTCTCATTACCATGATGTAGTAATCACTGCTACCGTCGTTCACTTTCAGCACCATACCTATTTCGTTTATCGTTATGTCTGCACCGCTGTTGTTATCGAAAGACCTCTGCATACCCTCGTCCACTTGCAGACCCGTACCAGCTGAATACGAGCTTGTCTCTCCATAACTTAGCTGACCACTGCTACTACCGTGTGGTATCTTGCTCTCCAAACAGTAGTCAAACTTATCTACAGCTGTAGTACCTGTACCTACCTGAATACCGTAGCTGTCATCTCCCGCCGATGCGAGTCCATAGCTATTAGCAAAAACTATACTGGATATAGTAGGAGAGTTACCGTCTGTATCCTTAGGCATCCAAGGTGAGCCATCTCTAATACTCATGAACAAACGCATCCAGTTATCCAGTATGCTCTCCGCCTTACCTCTTTTTCTTTCTATTAGCTTTCCATTCTTATCGTACACTTCTATTTCGTAATACGCCGTACCTACACCTACTCCTTTCACACTCTCACCTCCTCACCCAAATATAACAAATTCAGTTTCATAAACCCAGTCTCCCAATCTGGTGTGTCTACTTGCTTTACCGAGCTCATCTGTCTGAGGTTCATAGACGTACATTACAACTTCGTTTCCTTCTCTCACTGCTAATACGTTGTATGCGTGACGCCCTATGTATTCACCCGTATTGGCGTCTTTCACTTTACCCACTGCAATTCCCGCCGTATTTACCTCGTAAAACTCTGCACAGTGTGCACTGAAAACCAAAGCAAAGTTATCGCAGTCAAAAACGTCCTTCTTCCACTTCTTACTGATATTAAGTGTATCTGACTGTATTATTTGCTTCCACTCGTCTAAAGTTAAAACTTTGTATCTACTGTCTAATGTTATAGCTGCAGCTTCTAATTGAGTAATCGTTGCTAATTGAATCTGTCTATAGGTAGCCCAAGCTCCCTTTACTCTCAAGAACTTCCTCAGACATTTTACTGCTAAATAAAGTAACTTCTGTAGCACTACCACGTTCACCTCCTAAACTCTCAAAAAAATTTGAGAAAAAAACTTCAGGCTCTTCAGAAGACTCTGATGAGTCCCATGACTCTCCTGAGAGCTGCACTGCCGAACCTGACCACGCCGAATATCAGACCTCCAAGAACGATGACGTTCGCAATCGTTGCTGCGTTGTCTGCTACTGCAGATGCAATGTTCCCGAGTATGTCCTGTATAGCCGTAAGGATTCCGTTCAGAATATCATTGAGCGTGTAAGCCATCCGGGGTCACCTCCAGAACTATTAATAACCAGATACAAATATAAAGCTTTTGTCTCCTGTACCTTACACTCAGCTAAATAACTACAAAAAAGACTTAAAATAGACTACTCTTTCTCCCGCTTGTACTCTCTCACTATTTTCTTTATCTCCTTTATATCCTCCTCAGTAAGCTCAGGCTCTTCCTCTTCTACTTCTTCCTCCTCTGCTTCCTCCTTCTTACCAGTAGCAGGCAACTTGAACCCGAACATCTTAGCCACAGCCTCTAAATCACC
>CAYYXK010000059.1:0-6484 GCA_964475625.1 uncultured Thermoplasmata archaeon
GTATGTCCTACGGAGGAAAATGGATAGACACCACATATCATTCCTACAACCGCTCCTTCTACCTTGAAGAGACGAAGGGAAGCATATCTATGCGCAAGGGGAGTCTGTTACTTTCTTTTGTTATAGACAACTCCAATTCTATGACCGCCAGATATAATTCCACTGGATCCACATGGCTGGCCGTAGCTAAGGAAGCGGCCATAGACACTCTTGATTCTTTGAGCGATGAGTCTGTTGTTTCAGTCTGGGCATTTGCAGGAAATGGCTCCGATCATATAATCTCTCTGACGCAACTGGATTCTGCTGGACGTAACAGCGTAATAAATGCCATAAATTCGATATCCTCTGCCCCTATGACCCCCATATGGGATACAATCGGCGAGGCATATATGGAGGTCGAAAATGGAAGAGCATCATACCCCAACCTGAAGCCCGCCGTTATGGTTCTCTCCGATGGTGCGGATTACCATTCACAGGATGGTTCCGCTTTACAAACCTTCAAACTCGAAGCGGCTAGTCGGGAATGGGCCCCATGGGGTGATATGCATCCAGAGTTGGGATATCCAACACAGAACTATCCAAAGCACCGTGGAAAATACGCGGTTCCATATACAGATCCTTTACCGGGAGAATGGTATACTGTCGAAACTAGAAATACTGTCGGAAGTGGAAATTATTGTCCAAATAGAAAGGGTCTTTTAAATTCTAATATTGAGATATATACTATTGGTCTGGCGCTGGAACATTATGACCCACCATATATCCCTGTTATGAATTCCTGGCCTGGGGATGGAACAACAAACGACTATGCAGTATACGAGAATCCATCGGATTCATATGCAGTCGAATCGGGAACAACGGAATATAATCTATGGCGCATAGCCAATACATCTGGTGCGGAATATTACTATACAGATAATCCCGACGACCTGGGCGATATATTTGTAAATATAACTCAGAATCTTGCAGAGAATATGAACCAGACTCGTGCGGATAGCACTGGAACAAGGGCCACAAGTCAGACGAATACAAACAAGACAGCAGTCACCGAGAGTTTCGACATATCCAATATGTCCATAGCCGCACTGTCGTTCTGGCACAAATATAGCATGGTACCTGGAGCCAATGGAGGATTCTTGGAGATTGGATATAAAGACCAGACCCATGCCGACTCACAAGGGTGGGCGTGGAAGTATATAGTACCGATAGAAGGCTCATATACAGGAAGTCTATATCCTGGAATCCTAAGGACAGATTCATTTGGTAACGAGATAGTCTGGGCATGGAATGGAGTTAGTGGAAAAGGGACATTCGATTGGGAGTATGTAAAAGTGGACCTTCTCAAATATGTTCCGGAAGCTTATCGCTCGGAGGTAAGAATAAAGTTCAACTACACGCAATATGGAGGAGGCACAGGATATGGCTGGTATATAGACGATGTAAATGTCATCGTTTCGAGAACAGGAAGTAATGCAAGCAATATAGGACAGGGTATTGCAGATGTATGGCAGCGAATAAGTACGGACTCACACAGTGGCAGTTACTCATGGTGGAACGGAGACCCATCAACTGGGTGGTTTTACCCGGGAATAGACAACTCATTGATTACTAGGTCAGTGAACATACGCAATGCTAAGACTGCATATCTGAGTGCTTATTTCAAATTCAATATAAACACAAGTAGTGGGGCACCCCCCGATGGTTTCAGAGTGGAGATATCTAATGATACTGGCAGGACATGGATTCCGATAAACCTCGGTGCAAGAACAGCATGGGGGGTATCTGGAAACATATCAACATCATACTGGGTGGCCGCAGATGATCTTTTCCGTATCAATGTGGATTTGACGGCATTCCGGGGGCAGGTTATAATTGTGCGCTTCAGAGTAGTCACGACCAATGCCCCGACATACGAGCACTACGATGACCCGAACGTAGGCTTCGGAGGATTCTATATCGACGATGTGGTGATATCCGGTGAATCTCTGGGCTCATAAACCGATTTCATTAACCCTTTTCATAATTCTTCTTTTTACGGCGATACCGGTTCATACACAGGCAGAGAGCGTCATAGCCGGTTATCCCGATTATTCGGAGATAGAACAACGCCTTGAAGACATGAATTCCACGTATCCCGGCCTCTGCTCGCTCAAAGACATAGGAAGAACATACGAAGGCCGCGTCATATGGGCCCTCAAGATATCCGACAACCCCAGAACAGAGGAATACGAAGAACCTGACATTCTTATAATGGGGGAACACCACGCAAAGGAACTCATATCCGCAATGGTACCGCTGCTGTTCGCGGAATCCCTTCTGCAGAACTATTCTTCGGACCGAGAGGTGAAAACGATTGTGGATTCGAACGAAATATGGATAGTTCCGGTAGTGAATCCGGACGGATACGAGTATGTTATAAACGGACATACGGACTGGAGAAAGAATCGTAGGCCGATAGACACGGACGCTGATGGGATTATCGACGGTATAGGGGTCGATCTTAACAGGAACTATGCACATCACTGGGGCGAGGCGGGTATAAGCCGTGACCCAACAAGTGACATATACTGCGGGCCGTATGCATTCTCGGAGAACGAAACGAGGGCAATAAGGAATCTTGTGCTTTCACACGATTTCGTATTCTCCGTGTCATTTCACAGCTACGGGCAGATAATATATCATCCGTGGGGAAACGCTCTTGACCCCGAACCCATGGATTCCGAGGTGATGGAAGCGATCGCAGGACGGACGTCCGGATACAACCTTTACAGGGTTATGGAAGGAAAGGATGCATATACCACTACCGGTGACAGCGATGACTGGATGTATGCGAACACCACGTGCCTCCCATTCACAATCGAGCTTGGAAAGGAGTTCATACCTCCTCCCTCGGAAATATGGCCGATATTTCTGCGCAACAATGGCGCTCTTCTGTATCTTCTCTCCATAAGCAGCAATCCTTATCTTGCAATATCGGAAGAAAAGACGAATCTCAGAATAACAAATATGAGCGTCTCCCGGAACATTGCCGGAATATGGGTCGAGAATCAGGGGAATTACAGTGTAAGTGCGGAATTGAGAATCGTTTCCGACACGGATGTGAACAGCACCGAATTTCTTCTAGAGGCTCATGAAAGAAAGGAGGTCTTTCTTAATATCGCGGGGGAGGGCTCGTTCGGTGCATCCGTAAGACCTCTCCGCCATGCGGTGGAATGGAATGAGACCGATAACTATGCCGTGTATGAATATCCTTCCGAAGAGAGCAGTGCTTTACGGGTATTTCCGTCATGGACCGTCACAGCCACAACTATCATCGTCATACTGGGTGTGGCCGCATACCTCTTCTATCTATTCAAGAAGAACAAGCTTCATTGATTTTCCGCTTGGGCACTTTATGTCCTTCTTTATCTCTGTTATTTTGTATTTTGCACCGTCTTTGAGCATCAGTGAATGGCATCTGTCATAGTACGGGCATGTCATATCCGGGCATTCTTCAACACTGTATTTTATGAGACTGCCTTCAACGGCCTGTTTGGTTGGAAGTACTGCTTCCACAGGCTTTTTTTCCACCTTTACCGCCCTGACCTTTCCGTTGTGTATCTTGCATTCGTGGGAAGTGTCTCTGACTTCCTTTATTTCGTACATCTTTCCGGCTTCAAGCGTCAGACATACATTTTTCATCTTGCAATCCCTGCATTCCGGTGCAGGCCCGAGGTATATGAACTTCATACCTTTTTTTGCCATATTTTCTCCTATGAGTGTAAGTGTTTCAGCCATATTTATTCGCCCCCTATAACTCCGGTTTCCCTCGCGAGTTCTTCCGCATCCTCCCTCTTCAGATTCAACTTATGTAGTATGGTATACCTCTCCGGTCTTATCTCCGGAGCCATAAGCAATGCCCGTATGACCTCCTCGTCCGACACACCGATAGCCGCCGCTGTCGTCGGAAGACCCGCCATTTTCATTTTCTCTCTGAATCCTTCCCAATCTCCGCCGTGAAGTTTAAGCATCATCATGGAACCGAGAGCACACTGGTGTCCATGCAGCCCGGGGTTTTTCGCAATTCTGTCAAGGGCATGCGAGAACAGGTGTTCCGCTCCGCTGGCAGGCCTCGAAGAACCCGCTATGCTCATGGCAACGCCCGAAGCGGCCAGAGCCTTGACGACAATCCACGCACTCTCTTCCTCATGAGGCCGTATCTTATCCGCATTTCTGAGCATTATCTCTCCGGTCATGGATGACAGGGCTATGGCATAGCTGCTTATCTCCTCTCCCTTTTCGCGGTGTGCCAACTCCCAGTCAAGCGTGGCCGTTTTGTTGGAGATTATATCTCCGTATCCCGCTGTCAAAAGTTTATGAGGTGCATCAGCGATTATTCGCGTGTCCGCAACTACTATCATCGGAGGTTTTGCGGATATGGACTTTTTTTCTCCATTGACTGTTATGGATGCGGCACCGGACACGATCCCATCGTGTGATGCGACCGTAGGTATGCTTACGAAAGGCATCCCCCCTATCTCGGAAGAGGCACACTTCGCAACATCTATGGGTCTTCCACCGCCTATTCCGACGATGAAATCCACCTTGATATTACGGGCCGTTTCCATGACATCGATCACATTTTTCATGTCCGCATCGGATATTATGAAAGAATGCACGATATACCCTGCGGAGGAAAGGATATCCGATACCCGGTTCCCGGCTATCTCTCTGGTCACCTCATCCTGAACTATCAGAGCGGTGCCTCTCAGGCCCACATCCGCACATATGTCCGCAAGGTTGTCCAGCACACCGTGCCCAACAGCTACGGAGCGAGGGAGTTCCATTATTCTCTGTTTGGAGAAGTCCCGCTCTTCTTTCATGCTTTCACCTATTCTTCCGAGGCATATATGATTTTGCCTCAGAACCTCTTTGATACATAGTCTGTGACAGACCTGAATATTCCCGCACCTGGACCGAAAGCATCCGGATTCGGAAGCCCGATCATATGGTTGTAGAAGGCCCTTTCCGGATGCGGCATCATGCCCAGTACATTCCCCTCCGGATTGCTTATGCCTGCAATGTTCTCTACGGCCCCGTTGGGATTCCAGGGATAAGGAACCTCGTCACTTTCCACATCGTCCGGATTCACATAGCGAAAGACAATCTGGTCATTTTCGTTAAGTCTCTTCATTATCTTCTTTTCCTTCGCGGAATCCACCATGAACTTCCCTTCGGCATGTGCAACAGGCATCAGTAGAACCTCGCCCTTCTCATAGAATGATGTGAAGGGAGATGCACTTTTCCTATCATTTCTTATGTATATGTTCCTGCATTCGAACCTGTTCGAATTGTTGGTGGCAAGGACCGCTTCGGGATGTTCGGATATGCCGTCGAGAGCCGGAAGCATTCCGAGCTCCACCAGAACCTGAAATCCGTTACAAACTCCGAGAATCGGATAGCCATCTTTAACGAACGCCTTCAACTCGTCCATGAGGCGGCTTTTCATTATTGCTGCGAATATCGCTCCCGCCCGTATGTAATCTCCTGCGGAAAATCCGCCGGGAAACATGATTATCTGATAATCGGAAGGCGACCTTTTCTCTCCTTCAACGAGCCCCAGCATCTGCTTTATATGGACATACTCCGGCTTTGCACCGAGCCTTTCGAATGCCTGATATGATTCGTCCTCGCAGTTGGTGCCCTCCATTCTGAGAATCGCCACCTTGATGTCATCGACTTTCATGGCCCGCAATAGGGATTACTAATAAACTTTTTTTACCATACCGATTGGAAGCCGTGGAAAAAACAGAGGCACTGCCCGGGATATTCCTTCTGAAAGAAAAGGCGCTATGGATACCGGAGATCTCAGCCATAGTCATAGCCGATGTGCACCTAGGATATGAGAGTGGGATGTTCGACGAACCCTTCTATCCGAAAATGCAGTTCAGGGAGATATCCGAGAGAATGGAAAGGCTTATGGAAAAATACGGGCCGGAACAGGTGATAATCAACGGAGACCTAAAGCATGAGTTCTCGAAGACACCGTATCCCGAGTTCTCGGAGGTAAGGGACTTTTTGGACATTCTCGAGGATGCAAAGGTGACACTGGTGAGGGGGAACCACGATAACTTCATAGTCGGATATCTCAGGAATAGAGGTGTTCAGGTGGTGAATTTTCTGGAAACAGAGAGGTTCTTTTTCATGCACGGGCATGAAGAACATAACACGAAAAAGATTGCAATAGTAGGCCATGAGCACCCTGCCATACGGATAAGGGATGAGATAGGGGGGAGCGCGATATTTCCCTGCTTTCTGGTTAAAGAGGACCGGATCGTTATGCCGGCATTCTCTGAGATGGGTGGAGGGTATGAGCGAATAGGAAGATATGAAGGGTATGTCATATATCTGATATCGCAAGAATCTATAACAAAGATTGATAATATAAGATTTATTTAATTAATATACCCCGCAGCTTGCTGCGGTTGGGACAGGAGACGATATG
>CAYYXK010000060.1:0-6392 GCA_964475625.1 uncultured Thermoplasmata archaeon
CAGACTTCCAATGAAGATACCCCGCAGCTTGCTGCGGTTGGGTTCTTCATTTGGGATTTTCCGTATGATTTTTCAAGGGGGCAGAAGGCGCAGAAGATGCTCTTTTTCTCTGCAATCCGAAAGTGATATCTCTTCTATCACTTCGAGGTTGAGGAGAAGCCTGAAAGTATCCTCTATTCTTTCTCTGGAAACTTCGAACTTTCTAGATGGCATCTCAATGTTGACAGGTCCTTTCCTGAGCTCTTTCTTTATCTCTCGGATCATCTACTCGCCGAATTCTTCTCTGTCTTTTATTATCATCCAGCCGGGTAGCGAGAGTATGAATAGCACTATGGCGGGCAGATTATATGCACTGGCATCGAACTCCCATGGCTCGCCGACAATCGCTGCATCAAGGGCATCGGCTCCCATTATCAGAATGTACATGATGCCGATTATTGCCGAGAGTATCAGTCCCACAAAGAGGAACGAGAGGCCCTCGTATTTCATATCAAGCATGTCTTTGATTCGATATACAAGTATGGAACCGATAACGACAAGTATAATGCCTGCGAATATATCTGGGCTCGGAGAAAGCGGAAATTGCACGGTCCCTGCTACCCAGGCTGTCATTTCAATCAACCCATATACGATGTATGCGATTCCTATTATTGCGGAATATATCCCGATTGCTCTTACTTTTCCATCCATTTTATCACCTCATGCGAACCCCAGAAAATGGCCTACGACAGTTATCACAAGCGCAACAATATAAGCCAGCCCCATCATATAACCTACTGCAAAGAGGGTCCATTTCCATGAGCCTGTTTCGGCCTTTATGGTGGCGATCGTGGCAAGACACGGTACATAGATTAGCACGAAGGCCATGTATGCGTAGGCGCTCACAGGCGTGAATGCATTCTGCAACTCACTTCTCAGGGTTGCATTTCCCTCATCAGCATCCCCTATTCCGTAGAATGTTCCGTATGCTCCGACAACTATCTCCTTGGCCACAAACCCGAATACAAGTGCGATCGCAGCTTTCCAGTCCCATCCGAGAGGTGCGAATATCGGCTGAACCCAGTGGCCAATTGCGGCCACATAGGAAGTTTCGATATCTGAACCAGGTCCTCCAGGATAAGTAGAGAGGAACCATATTATTATAACTCCGAAGAATATTATAGTTCCCGCTTTCTTCAGAAACATGCTGCCATTTTCCCACATGTGTATCGCACTGCTTTTGAGCGTTGGCATTTTGTATGAGGGCATCTCCATTATAAGGGGAGAAGGCTTTCCCTTGAAAAAGACCTTTCTCAGAAGAAGGGCCATGGTGACAGCAAGAAGTATGCCCATGAGATACATAGTGAATATCACTGAACCTTCTATCCCAACGAAAAAAGCGCCTGCAAACAGAATGTATACGGGCAGGCGGGCAGAGCAGGACATAAGAGGATTCACAAGTATGGTTATCAATCGGTCTTTCCGGTCCTCTATGGTCCTCGTTGACATTATGGCAGGCACATTGCAGCCGAAGCCTAGGAGCATGGGAACAAACGATTTTCCTTGGAGTCCTATTCTGTACATTGCCTTGTCCATGACAAAAGCAGCCCTTGAAAGATAGCCTGAGTCCTCGAGAAGCGAGAGTACGAAGAATAGCAGGAATATGTTGGGCAGGAAGATGAGCACGCTACCTATACCGGAGATTATGCCGTCGGCAAGGAGCGAGGCGAGAGCGGGATTCGATACTCCGGCCCGCACGGAATCCGCCAGCCATGAGAAACCGATGTCTATCGCATCCATGAATGGCACGGCAACGGCGAATGTGAACTGGAACATGGCCCACATCATAGAGAGAAATATGGGAATTCCAAAGATTTTGTGTGTAACAACCTTGTCTAGCATATCAGAAAATGTCCAGACCCCCTTTCCTTTTACAAGAACAACACCGAGAACATCGTCGACGAATTCGTATCTCTTATCCGCAAAGTAGGTCTCAAGACCGTCGTCCAGCCTTTTTTCGAGTTCTTCCCGAATACTCTCCGCTCTCTTGATTATGCGTTCGCATCCGGCACCCTTTACCTTTTTGACGACTTCCTTATCGCCTTCTAAGAGTTTTATTGCCATCCATCTATTTTTGTATTTCCTGAGTGAAGGGCATTTTTCAATGTCTTCCTCTAGGGAAACTATGGCTTTTTCGACCCCTTTTCCGTAACCTACTGTCATGTGTCTGTGTTTTTCATGCCTTGTTATCTCCTCATAAATCGCATCTTTAAGCTCTTTGAAGCCGATACCTTTAACAGCCACCATCGGGATAACGGGAGCCTTTAGTATCTCAGACAGCCTTTTCGCATCTATCTCCATTCCCTTTGCTTCGGCTTCATCCATCATATTTAGTCCTATCACCACATTCGCTCCAGCTTCAAGGAGTTGAACTGTAAGGTAAAGATTCCTCTCTATATTTGATGCATCTATGATATTGACGACAGCATCTGGCCTTTCTTCCGCAATGTAATCTCTAGCAATCTTCTCATCTATAGAGTATGGGCTGAGGCTGTATGTTCCCGGAAGATCTACGACCTCTATTTCCATTCCTCTATAGGTGTATTTTCCCGATTTCTTTTCAACTGTAACTCCCGGCCAGTTCCCTACATGCTGTCTTGAGCCTGTGAGTTCGTTAAAGATGACCGTTTTTCCAACATTTGGATTCCCTGCAAGAGCTATCTTCGCCCGCCTTTTCATTCCATTACCTCCACAATTATAAGATCGGCCTCTTTCTTTCTCAGAGAAAGATTGTAGCCCTTGAGTTCTATTTCTATGGGATCGCCGAGGGGTGCAACCCTGATAAGTCTAATATTCTCTCCTCGAACCAGTCCCATTTCTCTGTATCTCCTTCCGGCAGGGCCTCCGATGCCCACACGGACGATTCTTGCTTTTTTTCCGGGTTTTACATCTGATAGGCATATCATTTCATCACCTTTAGGCAAACCTAAGTTAGTTAAGCCAACCTAACAAAGGCACATATTTAAAACTTTTTAACAGAAGTGAATCGGGTAGTATCCTGAAATCATTTTACACTTCAAGCAACGGTCTTCAATACCTGAAGACCTCAGTTTGTAGTGAATTACAAAGAAACCACCCCTCGTATTCGAATATATTTTCCTCCGGAAGCTTTCTCCAGAAGCTTCTTCAGGGGTTTCAGTATCATCGAAGCTTATCGAAGCCCAGACTCATGGACGGTTTATCGCGATTGTACCAATCTATGAGTTCGAAGACAAAGTCTCTTTCTTCTGAGTTTCTTCAGCTCGGGCATCTCTCCTTCGGAGAGATACTGTTTGTACAGCTGCCATATACGAACTCTGGAAATCTCCCGTACCTGAGCGATTTCTGTTATTTTCCTTCCTTTGTCGATTTCTCTAATTCAGTCTTTTATGAAAAAGACCTCTGCCGATGAAACATTCATCAGCATAATCTCTCGGATTTTCCTCTGATTCAGCTTTCGCATCTCAGACAAAGAAAAAGATGTTATGGGAACTTCGGCCTCCAGAAACCTCTTTGAAAAGAGGTCATAAAGTATTTGGGATACTACTTCTTGACGGTGTATGTTTTTATAGGGCTCTCTCCGCAGTGGTCTTTCAGGGGGCAGAACATGCAGTATGTCCCTTTTTCTCTGCATTCGGGACTTTCCTCCTCAATTAAGTAGCCCATGCCCCGGAGTATGTCAAGTATGCCCTCCACCTTTCCCTTCGGTATGTTCAGCCTTATTGAAAGGTACTCGGCTGTGACCGGGCCTTTTTCAAGCTCATCCTTCACCCGCATGAGGTCACTCACAGAAATCCACTCCCTTTTTCACGCAGAGCCACCCGGGAAGGAGCAGTATGGCAAGAATTATGGCCGGTATATTGTATGATGCATCGAATGCCCATGGTTCTCCGACGACCAATGAGTTGAGAGCCCGAGCTCCTGCTATGAGAAGATACATGATTCCCAGTATGCCCGAAAGCACCAGCCCTCCCGCAAGGAAGGAAAGCCCGTCGTATTTCATGCGTATCAGGTCACCTATGCGGTAGAGAAGTATGTTTCCGATGATGATGAGCATGGCACCTGCCAGGGCATCTCCGGGCGGCATCAGAGGGAACCTGAATTCGCCGGTGAACCACATGAGAATCTCAAGGGCTCCGTAAAGGATGTAGAGTACACCGACCACGCCCGACCACAACGCTATCGGCCTCAGGCTATTCATGCGAACACCCCCATTAGGAAGCGCCCCATCACGCTTATGATGAAGGCCACGATGTAGGCCAGAACGAGCATGTATCCTGTGGCCAGAGCCGCCCATTTCCACGAACCGGTTTCAGCCCTTATGGTGGCGATCGTGGCAAGGCACGGCGTGTAGATGAGCACGAAGGCCATGTATGCGTAGGCGCTCACCGGCGTGAAACTTCCGAGAAGTGCATTCTGAAGGCCATCCTGCCCGCCTCTTTCTATGCCGTAAAGGGTTCCGAAGGTGCCCACGACTATCTCCTTGGCTATGAAGCCGAAGAGGAGCGCGACGACAGCCCTCCAGTCCCAGCCCATGGGAGCGAATATGGGCTGAAGGGCATACCCCATCATGGCTGCGAACGACGAGTCCATATCTGCGGGTTTCACCGGAACGATATCAATTCCCGCCCACGTATACGAGGAAAGGAACCAGACTATCGTGACTCCCAGGACTATGACGGTCCCGGCCTTCTTTATGAAGAGATATCCGTTCTCCCACATCTTCATAAGGCTGTTCTTCACGGTTGGCATGCGGTAGGGCGGCATCTCCATGATGAGGGGAGCGGGCTGTCCTTTCACAAGGAATTTCCTGAAAAGGAGTGCCATAATCACAGCAAGGAGTATGCCCATGAGGTACATGGAAAAGACCACGGCTCCTTCGTTACCTGCGAAGAATGCGCCTGCGAACAATAGATACACGGGAAGTCGAGCGGAACATGACATCAGCGGGTTCACGAGTATTGTGATAAGTCTGTCATTTCTGTCCTCTATGGTTCGAGTAGACATTATGGCCGGCACATTGCACCCGAAACCGAGAAGCATGGGAACGAAGGACTTTCCCTGAAGCCCGATCTTATACATGGATTTGTCCATGACGAATGCGGCCCGTGAAAGGTAGCCCGAGTCCTCGAGAAGCGAGAGCACGAAAAATAGCAGGAATATGTTGGGCAGGAAGATGAGCACGCTGCCTATGCCGGAGATTATGCCATCGGCAAGGAGCGAAGCAAGTGCGGGATTCGATATGCCGGAACGCACGACATCCGCCAGCCATGAGAAAGCGATGTCTATCATGTTCATGAATGGCTCGGCCACGGAGAATGTGAACTGGAACATGGCCCACATCAGGAGAAGGAAGGAAGGTATGCCGAATATCGGATGCGTGAAGACATCGTCCAGAAGATCAGAGAATGTGCGTATATCCCTGCCGCGGACCAGGACCATGCGAACCACCTCTTCGATGAACTCGTACCTGCGGTCAGCGAAATAGACATCCATCATCTCTCCCGTCTCTTCCTTCAGGTGCCCCCTAAGTTGCTCGGCCCTCTCTATAATGTGGCCGCATCCGGCCTTCCTGACCCTGCATATCACATCACCATCGCCTTCCAGAAGATTCACGGCAAGCCAGCGTCTCCTGTAATCTTTCAGGCCCTCACACCCGGATATCAGTTCCTCAAGCTCTATGATGTGCTCCTCAGCTTCCTCTCCATATCCCACGGTCATGTGCCTGTGGTGCTCGTGGCCTGTGACCTCCTCATATATCGCATCCTTGAGCTCTTCTATGCCCTCTCCCTTTATGGCGGACATCTCGACGACCGGGGCCTTCAGAAGCTCGGAAAGGCGTTTCGTGTCTATCTTCATCCCCTTCGCTTCGGCCTCATCCATCATGTTCAGGCCTATGACGACATTGGCACCGGTTTCAAGGAGCTGGACCGTCAGATACAGGTTCCTCTCAAGGTTCGAGGCATCTATTATGTCAACCACGGCATCGGGCCTTGCATCGACGATGTAGTCCCTGGATATCTTCTCGTCTATGGAGAACGGGCTGAGGGTGTATATGCCGGGAAGGTCTATGACGGATATCTCAAGCCCTTTATGCCTGAACCTGCCCTCCTTTCTCTCGACGGTGACGCCGGGCCAGTTTCCGACATGCTGTCTGGCACCGGTGAGTGCGTTGAAGACAACGGTCTTACCCACATTCGGGTTCCCTATGAGGGCAATCTTCGGCATTTTCACCACTTTTAGATAAATCTTATTGAATTAGACTGGTCTAACAATCGCCATTATTTAACATTTTCCCGAAAAACGAGATAACGAAGAGGAAATTACTTATATCAAAAAACATATACTGGCTCAGGTGAGTGTGTGAATAGTCC
>CAYYXK010000061.1:0-6316 GCA_964475625.1 uncultured Thermoplasmata archaeon
CGGACGGAATATCCGATTACAACGAAACGAACTACAACGAAACATACCTCTGGCTGTCATAATCAGTAACGTTTTCACTGCAACTCAGATAATTGTATCCGGCCGGGGCCGGGAGGAGCAAAGCACGGACTTCTTCCAGAAGTCCTGCTCGTTGCTATCGCAACTCGTAATGTCTTTGCGAGTCCTATTTTACAGAGTAAATCTTCGACAGTATTAACAGAATGCCACTGGCCGGGGCCGGGAGGAGCAAAATACGAAGTATTTTGCGACTAGGACTTTTTACAAAGTAAAAAGTCCAAAGGCCCCGTGCCCTCTTTTTAACCAACAGAACCGTAAAAGAGGGCCGGGGCCGGGATTTGAACCCGACCTAAGGGATCCACAGTCCCTGATGCTACCAGGCTACACTACCCCGGCCATGTCGGTAGTGTCGGCAGATTCCTTTCTCCCATATATACCTATAGGTCGCTTTTAAGTATGAAACGGATACGGGCTCGTGAACACCATCGGCATAGAAGGCACGGCACATACATTCAGTGTCGGGATATTCGACGGAAAAGAGATACTGGCACTTAAATCCCATACTCTTCGTCCGGAGAAAGGCGGAATACATCCGAGGGAGGCTGCGGACCATCATGTGGAATACTCCGGAGTTCTTCTCAGAGAGGCGATGAAAGAAGCGAGATTGCGGAAAAAGGATATACATCTCGTGGCATTCTCTCAGGGTCCGGGATTGGGGCCATGTCTCAGAGTGGCCGCCACGGTCGCACGCGCTCTCTCCATACGTCTGGACCTTCCTCTTATCGGAGTGAACCACTGTATAGCACACCTCGAGATCGGTAAACTCCTCACCGGGGCAAAGGACCCCGTCCTCCTCTACGCATCGGGAGGGAACACCCAGGTTATCGCACTTGCAGGTGGCAGGTATCGGGTGTTCGGGGAAACCATGGACATCGGTGTCGGAAACATGCTGGACAAGTTCGCCCGTGAATCCGGAATAGCTTTTCCCGGAGGCCCTGAACTGGAAAAGATGGCAAAAAATGCGGATAGATACATACCTCTGCCCTATTCCGTTCGAGGTATGGATGTTTCGTTCTCCGGTCTGCTCACCGCGGCACTGAACCTGAGGGAAAAAGAGAATATGGAGGATATAGCATATTCCATACAGGAGACTGCCTTTTCCATGCTCACAGAAGTGACGGAAAGGGCCATGGCACATCTAGGAAAGGATGAGGTTCTTCTCGGAGGTGGAGTTGCCTGCAATGAACGACTCAGGGAGATGGTGCGGACAATGGCCGAGGAAAGGGGAAGTGAGTTCTATGCTCCGGAATGCAGATATTGTGTGGACAACGGTGCCATGATAGCGGTTCTGGGCCATCGTATGTACTCCGCAGGTATGAAACAGAAAATTGAAGATACCTCGATAAACCAGAGATTCAGAACCGATGAAGTGGATATCATATGGTAGTCACTGTATCAGATATGATAAAGAGTTAGCAGGGTTTATAAGGTCTAAACGCAAATATTCTTTTGTGAGCGAAATGGAGAAAAATGTGAATGTGGCGGAGCTTATACGGGCAATAACAGACGAATACGGGATAAAGATGCTTCTTGCATGCTATGAGACACCGCGCTCTGCACAGGAGTTGAGTGATAGATGGCAGATTCCCATAGCCGCATGTTATCGAAGAATACATATGATGGAATCTCTCGGTATGCTGAAATGCGTTTCCGAGGTTGTCGGGAGAAGGGGTAGGATCGTGAGAATGTACCGGTCCGCACTCAGAGAACTGGAATTCCGGTTCAAAGACGGAAAAGCCATGGTAAAGTTCGTAATGGAAGGAAAAGTCAGTGGAATATCTGAGCTTAACGGAAAATGGGTGGAGATAAGATAAAAGCTGGAACGACATATGTGGGTTGTTATCATACTGTGAAAAAGAGTAGAAAGTACTAAATAGGTAGAACAACAAATGATTATTGATGAAAAGAAAGGAGGTGGGGTTTTGGACCCAATAGAGGCCGCAAAAATCATTACGGATGAAACGAGCGCAAAGATACTGGCAGCTACATACAGAAAACCGATGAGCGCAATAGAGCTTAGCCAGAAATATGACATCCCCATAGCTGCGTGTTACCGAAGGATTCATCTTCTGGAGGAACTCGGAGTTCTTAGGGCCGTCAAAAGAGTGCTGACACAGAAAGGAAAAAGGATAACGATCTATCGCTCAGCGCTCAAAAACGCATATATATTCTTTGAGGACGGGAAGCTCCGGGTAAGATTCCAGATGGCGAACGGAATAACCGAGGACTTCGGCGGACCGTGGATGGCTCAAGAAACAGCCCCTGAATGAAAAACAGGGCCATACACAAAAACCCTTTACCTTATTCCATTATTCCTTCGATTTCGAGTGAGAAATCTATCGATTTTGCAGAGTGTGTTATCGCTCCTACCGATATTATGTTCGCCGCCGGTGCATAGTGCTTTATGTTGCCTTCATTGATCCCTCCGGAAATCTCTATGAGACAGAGGGGATATCTGGCTTTGATGAAATCATATGCCTTCTTCGCTTCCTCGGGAGACATGTTGTCCAGCATTATGATGTCCGCCCCGGCTTCCGCCGCTTCCACCGAATCTTCGATGGTCTCGCACTCGATTTCTATTTTACGAACGAAACTGGCCTTCTTCGCTCTGTTTACGGCCTCGCTTATGCCGCCGACGGCAGCGATGTGATTGTCCTTGATGAGTATGTGGTCATCAAGCCTGAGTCTGTGAGTGTCCGCACCTCCGATGTTCGCCGCCTTCTTCTCGATCATGCGCAGACCGGGAGTGGTCTTCCTGGTCACAGCGACGATTACCTCCGGATTCGTCTCCCTTGCCAGTTCAACCATGTTCTTTGCATAGGTGGCGACACCGCTCATATGAGATAGGAGATTTATCGCCGTCCGTTCCAGCATAAGTATCGCCCTGGCATTGCCTCTCAACTCTATGACACTGTCTCCTTTTTTCAGAGGGTCTCCATCGCTGGCAAGTGTGAGCGTCTTTATTCCATGATAACGGAATATCTCATCTATCTCTTCAAGGCCCGCCAAAATACAATCTTCCTTTGTGAATATCGTACCTATGGCCTCTTCATCCGAAAGCAGAAGATCCGAAGTTATATCTCCGAAGCCGATGTCCTCCTCAAGGAAGCGCTCGAACCACATGGCCTTCCCTATTGCGTATCATTATTTAAGGGTTCACTCCACATATATGGCAGGTCTCATCGGCTCCGCCATCTTTGCCTTTCCGGCAGGGTCATATTCTGGGTTGTCGGCGCTCTCCACAAGTATGTCGCAGCCGTATTCCTTTTTCAGGAAGGGGAGCGCTCTTTCAAGTGTTCCCTTTTCGTCCATCTTCGGCGGCTTTCCCTCGGAGCGCATGAGTTTCACCATGTTCTGCACGAACTTCGGCACGGATTTCTTAGCTTCCGGAGGGGCCATACCTATCACATGCTTTATCAATGAGCCTATGTTCTTCATATCCGAGCCGGCGATCATGTCCATGGCCTCGTACTTCCATGAAGGCGAGGTGTAGAGCACGATCTTTTCCGGTTTCTTGCCCACGATCTTCATCACATGTTCGATGTCTTCCATTGCGGAGCGCAGGTAGTCCTCCTCCTTCTCGTCATCGAAAAAATCTCTGTCCTTACTGTGTTCCGGGAAATCGGAGGTCGAAACGAATCCTTCGTTCCCGACGATCTCCCAGAGTTCCTCGGCCATATGCGGAGTGAAAGGTGCCATGAGCCTGACCCATATGTTGAGGGCGGAATCCAGTGCCTTCGCGGAGCTTCCTCCCCTGCGCAGGTACCACCGGATATCCGCGGGGATCTCGTAATACACTGAATTACTGGCATTCCTGAGTTCAAATGAGTCCATGGCCCCGCTTACTGCATTTACATATCTGTTCATCCTCGATATCAACCAGCGCTCCATATGCCCGGATTCATCGCTTTTCTCCATCTGCATGAGCTCTATGACCGTCTTCCAGACATACTCCAGCCTTGACCTGTACAGCATGACCGTCTCGTCATTCCACTCAACATCGGCGAAGGGGCTTCCGATATGACAGTAATAGAGACGGAGCCCATCCACAGAGTATTTTTCCGCCGCATTGGGTATCGGCACGGCCCCACCCTTGGACTTGGATATCTTTCCGCCGGACATCATGATGTACCAGTTCACGAATATCCCCTTCGGCCAGTGCTTCTTCTCCAGTATCGCCACATGGTTCATAAGAAACACGGGAAAATGCACGGTCATGTGTTCCTTTCCACCGAGGTTTATGTCCAGCGGGTACCAGTAGAGAAAGTCTTCCCTTATCTCTTTAAGCGTCTTCTCGGAGATTTTCGTCGCGTGTGCAACTTCCTCCGCATCCCCTTTTCCGAGATAGACGAAGTCGAAGAACTCGGGCTTCATCTGTTCGGGAGTTATCTTTCCCGCATTCACATGCTTAGAAACCACATAATAGGCAGGATATAGCGTTGAATCGGATATCGCCTCGACTATCCACTTCTTATCCCACGGCAGGCGGGTTCCAAGCCAGTTGCCCAGCCTTGCACAGGCCCTGTCCTGATACCAGTCGATTATACCGTGTATGTTGTCGTAGTACAGCTTAGGAAGTATGTTCATCTCCTTTGCGTGTTCCTTTGCCTTTTTCTTCCACTCCTCATCCGAGTATCTGATGAACCACTGTCCTTCCACCTTTCCGACTACGACGGGAGCACCGCACCTGCAAATGACCTCCTCCGAGAGGTCGTACATTATGTCCGCCTCTCCCGCATCCAGCATCGCCTGCTTCATCTTCTCCTTGGCCTCGTTCACCGGAAGACCCACAAAATCTCCGCAGTTCTCGTTCATCACACCCGTGTGGAATCCGCTACTGTATATCTCCTTCTTCGCATCCTCAAGCCTCGGGTCGGTGGAATCTTTTATTCCCATGCGCTCGCATATCTCCACCGCAGGCGCTGGTCCGTATCCTTTCGTCTTTATGATAGGGATGACCTCTATCTCTTTTATCATTTCATGGTCCAGCCCGTAGTTTCTGCAGAGTTCGGGATTATTCTTCAGTTCATACAGCCCCATCCAGTCGTGGGGTGCATCGGAAGGGACCGATGTAACAAGCCCTGTGCCTATGTTCGGGTCGGAGAACTTCGATGGCAGTATCGGTATCGGGCGGTGTATCATGGGTGCTATGGCCTTCTTTCCGATGAGTTCGGTGCCCTTTATCTTCTCCAGAATCCTGACCTTCCTTCCTTGGTATTTCAGTTTCATTGCGGCCGGCTCGCTGATTGCCCATTTCTCTCCGTCCACCTCTGCGACGACATATTCCACATCCGGGTTCACCCAGAAGTTGGTCTGGCCGTAAACGGTCTCGGGTCGGAGGGTTGCAGCCATCAGATAGGCGTCTATGCCTTCGATTTTGAACTTCAGAAGGGTGTATTCCAGTTTCTCCGCATTACCGCCCTTTGAGATGTCCGTCTCCGATGCATCGACCGCGACAGGCCCGCACCTTATGCACATCGGCGCGTAATAAGGCTTCTGTGTGAGCAAGCCCAGTTCTTTCAGTTTCAGGAACTGCCATTCTATGAATCTCTGGTAACCCTCATCTATTGTCGTTGTGAAAGCACTCCAGTCCGCCAGAAAACCGAATTTTTTCCAGTAATCCTCTACATAGACCTTTGCAAAGAACCTTACGACTTCGGTAGGGTCGGATAGCTTCTCGATCTCGTCCTCAGGGCAACCGTTGGACCTCAGATATTCCAGTATGTTCGAGTCTTTCCTCTTCACCTTTGCCGCCAGAGCTATTGCGATGTTTCCGGTGGCGTGTGCCCCCACGGGGAAGAACACATTGTGTCCCGTCATCCTCTTGTATCTCGCAAGGACATCGGTATATGTATATCCTCTCATATGCCCGACATGAAGGTATCCGGATACCCCGGGATATGCGAATATGATGAAGAACTTCTTTCTTCCGTCCCTCTTCGCCTCGGAGAGCCTCTTCGAGTTCCAGCGCTCTCTCCACTTGCTCTCTATTGCCTGAAAGTCATAGCCGGACATAAAGGGGGTTTAACGGGTGGGGCATATAAAGATAACCGCTCTCTGGGAAAACTTATTGAAGGGGCGGGTAATGTATTTTTTGGTAAATGCACGAAAAGGTTGCCGGTTATACGTCACATCCTGCTACAGAGGGGGCGTATCGTGGTAAACCATTTACACATCCGTCTCTGTTGAGTACAGTTATTTTTTCGCTTACTCAAACACATCGCTAATTCCTCCTTTT
>CAYYXK010000062.1:0-6056 GCA_964475625.1 uncultured Thermoplasmata archaeon
AAAGGAGGAATTAGCGATGTGTTTAAGTAAGCGAAAAAATAACTGTACTCAACAAAGAATGTTCCCATGAGAAAGTTTTTTAATGCAGTCTGTTCATGAGATATTATGAAAGCCATTGTTCTGGCCGCAGGAGAGGGCCGTAGACTACAGCCTCTCACGGAGAACACACCAAAGGTCATGCTTCCCGTGGCCAACATACCGATACTTCATTATGTTATAGATGCGCTGGTGAGCGCCGAAATGAGAGATATAACTATCATAGTGGGATACCATTCCGAGAAAATAAGGCTCTATTTCGGGGATGGAGGGCATTTCGGAGCATCAATAGATTATGTGGTTCAGGAGAAACAGCTCGGAACCGCCCACGCTTTATATCAGGCGAAAACGGATGAGGAGACAATAGTCCTTCCGGGAGACAACATAATATCTCCCGATTGCATACGGACAATCATAAAGAGTCCTATAAATACCATACTGGCCACATACAGCAGGAATCCGTCCAAATACGGAACCTTGGAGCATAGCAGAGGGAAACTCATAAGACTCACCGAAAAACCGGCGGGACGGAAGGAGGATGTTGTATTCACCGGCCTTGGGCATTATGACAGTAAAATATTTGAATATATAAAAGAGGCTCTGGAAGAAGGGATATATGATATGACCTGTGTGCTGAATCGCATGGGTCCGCTGAATGTGAAAATATCGGATTGCCTGTGGAAGGATGCGGTCTACCCATGGGACCTCCTTGAAATCAATGCGTGGGGCATGCGCTCCGTGGCCCGTGAACTTTCGGGAACCATAGAGGATTCAACGATAATAGGAAAGGTCCGTATAGGCGAAGGTACGGTGATATCCGGCGGCACATATATCCGTGGTCCCGTAGTGATAGGAAAGAACTGCTATATTGGCCCCAACAGCGTCATACTGGGAAACACATCCATAGGAAACGATGTCAGCATAGGGGCGATGTCGTTCATAAAGAACAGCATCATCATGCCTTCGACCACGATAAGGCACCGTAGCGATATCGAGGACACGGTCATAGGCAGCGGAAATGAGATAGGAACAGGTGCCGTGATGCTCCGCTCCAGATGGGAAAAGGTCGTGGATGGAGAAGTTTTAAGTTCGGACACGGGACCGGTGATAGGTGAGGATTGCAGGATAGGTCCGAGGGTCGTGATATACCCGGGGGTCCGCATATCGTCAGGGAGCAGGATAAGGGCGGATAGCGTAATAAAAGAGGATATAACTCCGAGGGAGGATGTGGTCTGATGTGCGGAATAATAGGATATTGTGGAGGGAGAAAGGCCTCTCAGATACTTATCGAAGCCCTGAAACGCCTCGAATACAGAGGATACGATTCGGCGGGAATAGCCGTGGGAAATCACGAAATAAAGCTTGAAAAAAGTCAGGGGTATGTCTCACTACTCAAAGGGAACCTTGACGGTATGGTCGGAATAGGTCATACGAGATGGGCGACCCACGGAGAACCCAGCGATAGGAACTCACACCCGTTCACAGGCTGCAGGAACGAATTTGCGATAGTCCATAACGGTATAATCGAGAACTACTCGGAACTGAAAAAAGAGCTCATTTCAAAGGGGCATAGGTTCTCTTCGGATACGGACAGTGAGGTGGTCGTGCACCTTCTGGAAGATGAATATGAGGGAGCCGGAGATTTTAAGGAAGCCTTTTTCAGGGCAATAAAAAGGCTGAGAGGTTCCTTTGCGATATTGGCCATCCGTCAGGGAGAGGACAGGGTATTCGGCGTGAAGAAAGACAGTCCGCTCATAGTCGGAAAGGGCAGCGGAGAGAACTTCATGGCATCGGACATTCCGGCATTTCTTCCATATACATCGGAGATATGTGTGATGAAGGACGGAGATGTATGCGAGATAACTTCATCGGATATAGTCTTTTATGATATGCAGGGAAATTCCATCGATAGGAACTTCGTTTTTGTGGAATGGTCTTCCGATGCGGCGGAAAAGGCAGGATATGAGCACTTCATGTTAAAAGAGATATTCGAGCAGCCCATGGCCATAGAGAATACAATACATTCTCTTTTTTCGAGGAATCTGTCCATAACGCCGTATCGCAAGATGGATATCGTGGCATGCGGCACATCATACAATGCAGGGATGATAGGGAAGTATTTCATAGAGAAGATCCTTCATATACCGGTTCAGATGCACTATGCCTCGGAATACCGCCTGAGGCCCCGCATAAGGGAGACGTCCCTTTCGGTTTTCATAACCCAGAGCGGAGAGACCGCTGATACCATAGCCGCTGCAAAACTGGCCAGAAACAGAGGGTATGAGACACTGGCCATAACTAATGTAATAGGAAGTTCCATAACGCATCATACCGACCATGTAATATATACCTCGGCGGGACCTGAGATCGGCGTGGCAGCGACAAAAACGTTTCTCACGCAGGTCACGGCAATGTATTATCTGGGTCTTATGCTGGGAAGAAACGGTTCTTCATTGTCGGATAGGGAGTACAGCGACATAATAGATGGGATGAGAAGGCTTCCGAGGCTTATAGAAGGGGCTCTCGAATCCGAGGAAAGGATAGAGGTCATCTCGGAGATACTGAAGGACTCCAAGAACATGTTTTACATAGGAAGGTCATTGAACTATTCGGTGGCGATGGAGGGGGCGCTTAAAATGAAGGAGATCTCGTACATACATGCGGAAGCATACCCCGCCGGAGAACTCAAGCACGGGCCCCTGGCCCTCATAACGAAAGGAACACCGGTTATAGCACTGGTTTCCAAGGATGAGACCTATGAAAAGATGATAGGGAACATACGGGAGGTGAGCGCAAGAGGCGCATCGGTCATAGCCATATCTTCGGAAGAGGAGACAGAAGAATATGTGGATTACCGCATACCCGTACCGAAGTCCCACGAGCTTTTCACGCCTTTCGTCAACACGGTCGCGATACAGCTTCTGGCATATCATACCGCAAAGTTGAGAGGATGCGAGATAGACAAGCCGAGGAATCTGGCCAAAAGTGTGACGGTGGAGTAAATGAAGTACAGCGGGTCATCAGGAATAAGGGAAAAATGGGGCAGCGAACTGCTCGATACCGCGAAGCAGGTGGCATTTGCCCTTTCGGCCGAACATGACAGAATAATACTGGGCTCGGATTTCAGGGAGACATCCGACTCACTCCGGGCGATAATGGCAGGGTACCTCACGGCAGGAGGTACGGAGGTTTACGATGCGGGGAAGGTTCCCACCCCCACTCTGGCATATGCGGGCAAAGATACGGATGCGGCGGTTATGATAACCGCATCTCACAATCCTCCGGAATACAATGGAATAAAGTTATGGAACCCGGACGGATCGGCCTTTTCCGAGGAGCAGATGAGCGCTCTGTCCGGGGAGAAAACGGTCGGATGGCCCGAGGCAGGACGGATAAGGAATACGGATGCAATATCCGTGCATGCGGAGGCAATTCTCAAGAGGGCTCGATCCCTTGACGGATTGAAGATAGTCATGGACTGTTCCAACGGCGCCGGGTTGGTCATAACGCCATTCCTGCTTACTGAACTGGGTGCAAGCCTGACAGCGCTGAACTGCCATCCCGATGGCTCTTTTCCGGGACGTCCTAGCGAACCATCCGAAGAGAACCTTTCTCTCCTGAAAAAGATGGTAGTTGAGGAAAAGGCGGACATAGGCATCGCACATGATGGGGATGCGGACCGGTTCATAGCGATAAGTCCGTCCGGGAGATATCTTAACGGAGACGAGATAATGGCTGTGTTTATAAGGCACTATGGCTTTAAAAAGGTCGTTGCCCCCGTCAATTCATCCATGCTTCTGGACCGGTATGCTGATGTGAAGAGGTGCAAGGTCGGAGATGCGAACGTATCACAGGTTCTCAAAGAAACAGGTTATGAGTTCGGAGGGGAGCAGAGCGGAACCCAGATATTCTCGGATTGGAGGTACACCCCCGATGCCATATATTCCGCCGTCATGTTCGCGGGTATCGCATCCGACAATAACATAGACGATATCATTTCCGATTTTCCGGAATATTTCACACTTCGCAGGGGAATACCCTATGAAAACAGAGAAGAGACGGAGAAAAAGGTGGAACGGCTCATGCGCTCTTACAGTCCCGAGAGGATGGACGGATGGAGGGTGAACACAGGGGATTCTTGGTTTCTGATAAGGTTCTCCGGAACGGAGCCCAAGCTCAGGGTCAGTGTGGAATCGGAGGATAAGGAAAAGGCGGAGAGGCTCATGAATGATATAATGAAAGAACTGGGGGCGAAATGATGAGAGCTTTCATAATGGCAGCGGGAGAGGGTATGAGAATGTGGCCGCTTACGGAAAACAGGCCGAAGCCCTTGATACCTCTTGTGGGAAAGCCGATAATCCAGTATATACTGGACGCAGTGATAGATTCGGGTATAGAGCACATAAGTATCCTGATAGGCAGGGAAGGCAGGAAAATAGTCTCCGCCATAGGACACGTATACCGCGATGTCAGAATAGACTACAGGCACCAGAACCAGAGGTTGGGTACGGGAAACGCAGCCATGTATGCGGCGGAGTTCACCGACGAGCGCTTCATATTCATAAACGGAGACATACTCTTCGACCCTGGGATGATAAAAGAGGTCCTCAATGAGGAAAATGCGGTTGTCGGTGTTTTCAGGGAGAAAGCTGATGCATACGGCACGCTCATCGGAGATGACAGGTTGGAGCGCATATCGGAAAAGGTCCCGAATTCTGGAAATGCGTGGATAAATACCGGAATCTATGTGTTTGGTAGGGAGATATTCGATGCTATCGGGCAGTGCGGCCTTTCCAGCCGAGGGGAGGTGGAACTCACGGATGCCATAAACATACTGGCTTCACGGAAAGAGATCAGGATTGTTAAAAGCAATGCCTTCTGGATGGACATAGGCATGCCGTGGGACATATTGAATGCTATTCCGCGAATAATGGACGGGATGGAGACCGAGATAAAGGGCAATGTGGAAGAGAATGTCGCAATAAAAGGGACTCTATATGTTGGAGAAGGAGCGGTGATAAAGTCCGGGACATATATTGAAGGTCCGGCTTACATCGGCAAAGGCTCCGTGATAGGGCCGAGCGCATATATCCGCCCATACACAGTCATAGGAAAAGACTGCCATATCGGAAATTCATCCGAAATAAAAGCTTCTTTGGTAATGGACGGAACGAAGATACCTCATTTCAATTATGTCGGAGACAGTGTGATCGGAGAAAGATGCAATTTCGGTGCCGGAACAAAGGTTGCGAACCTAAGGCTTGATGAGAAGAATATAAAAGTGAATCTCAGGGGGAAGGAAACCGATACGGGAAGAAGGAAACTGGGCATCATAATGGGAGATGAGGTGCATACGGGCATAAATGCCAGCCTATACCCCGGCACCATCATCGGTTCCGGCGTTAAGATAGGACCTGCGGCAAAGGTTCAGGGAAAGGTGAACTCAGGTTCCACAATTATGTGATTAGAAAAGGTTATAAACGGAATGTAGATGAGCGCTCCACCGTACAGGCACATAAGACAGACACGCAACACCCCGGGCCCGTGGTCTCACGACCTTCCGGAAGGAAGGTCTGCTCGCGAAGGATTAACTTCGCTCGAGTTGGCTGAGAAGCACGGGTCTGAGAAGCACGCGATATATACGCAATCTGGGCCCGTGGTCTAGCAGGTTATGACGTCGCCTTGACATGGCGAAGATCTCCGGTTCAAATCCGGACGGGCCCACTCCCTCGCTGCGCTCGGTCGTGGCCCCGTCCTCACCTCGAAGCGAAGCTTCATCGGTTGCACGGACCAATTTACTCTGTAAATTAGTCCTGCTCGCAAGAAACAAGTTTCTTGCTCGTACGAGCCCACCGAATAAGAAATATGGAAAATTGGCAGGTGTATCGCATCACAGAGGGATTTCCCGACATTAAGCTTTAAACCGATTAAGAAATTCGCAACACTATGGGCCGGTAGATCAGTTGGAAGATCGCTACCTTGGCATGGTAGAGGCCGCGGGTTCAAATCCCGCCCGGTCC
>CAYYXK010000063.1:0-6029 GCA_964475625.1 uncultured Thermoplasmata archaeon
TCAGTCAAACACCACATATCTCGCTGCTTTCTCCACCTTATCTTTATGCTCTTCCGGAGTGGCCACAAGTATTCCCCAGCGGTGGACATTTCTGCGGCGGAGCGCTCCCGGTAAGGTGCTGTACTTGGATATGCTGACAGTGTTTTTTCCATCCCATACAAAGACCTCGGTCTCGTTCATTCTGGGTTCCGATATGAGTATGTCCTTTCCGGGAATATCCACCAGCACCTCTTTCTCATCAATTCCCGCACGGTGGGCTATCGCCCTTTCAAGTTCCTTCTTCCTGCCGGACCACTCCGCGACGGCCTTTCTTTCCTCTTCCCCCATAGATGCTAGTTCGAGGCTGAGCGCTCTCTTGTAAAGGCGGCGGTACATTATTCTATTAACAATCTCCTTCGGAAAGCCTTCGGTGGAATCCAGCACGCTTATGAGACGGCAGTCGTTCATCATCTGAATCTCGGAAACAGGGATTTCCAGTTCCTCAACCGCACGGTTGAGCATCATCTCAGCTATCCTGACCGTTCTGTGAAAATAGACGGATGAGTACATCAGGGCACGGGCGACCAGCATTCCCTCCGCGGCAGGAACCCCGCTCCGCTCCACGACCAGCATTCCATCCTTAACAAGTATGGTCTCAAGGAATCGATCAAGGTCTATGGTGCCGTGTGCAACACCTGTGTAGTGCGCATCCCTCATCAGATAGTCTATCTGGTCCGCATCGATCGGGCCGCTTATTATGGATGAAAGAGCATCCCCATTGTCCCTTCTGTTCCATATCCACTCTCCGTTGGAAGGCTTCTTAACATGATTTGCAACGGATTCGGGGTCTATGCCCATATTCTCAAGCGCGTCCGGTATGCTTCCTTCAAGTCCGTCCACCTTGATTCCCAGATCGCCGGTAATCATGCGCTGAGTTATGTCCATGTGGTCACCGCCGTTCTTCGACTGAAATGCCACCTCCAATGTGTGGGAAAAGGGTCCATGGCCTATGTCGTGGAGGAGAGCCGAAGCCATCACTTCCTTTTTTTCCTCCTCGCTGAGACCTATCGAATCCGCCATGAGGCCGGCTATGTGGTATGTTCCCAGCGAATGCTCAAGCCTCGTATGATTCGCTCCCGGAAATACCAGAAATCCGAGGCCCAACTGCCTTATTCCCGCCAACCTCTGGAGCTCGGGTGTCGAAAGAAGTTCGAGGAATCCGTCATCCACCCTTATACTTCCGTGGAGCGCATCGTGTATTACCTTCATCTCCTTCGCCTCAACTTCATGGATACCATGGTGCATGCTATGCTCACCGGGTCGAGGGTCGGGGCAATCACGGGAGAATACGGGGTTTCAAGCATGGACAGGTGCCTTACCGTGTCCTTCATGGCTATCGCCTCTGCGAACATGGAAGTCTTCCATGGAGCGCATTTTCCGATTATCTGAGCGCCCAGCACCCTTCCGTCCTCCTTCGCCGCTATGACCTTCACGGTCACCTTTCCGCCGGGCATGTATTCCGGCAGGTCCGCACCCGTATACTTCCCTGAAACGACCTCTATTCCTGATTTTTTAATATTATCTTCGGTTGGACCGACAGCGGCCATCCTGACCCCGAAAAGGTCCGTTGTCCTAGTTCCCAGATATGGCTGAACCTCGAGCTCCCCTCCGGCCGCATTGACACCTGCCGCCATCCCCTGCCTGACCGCCATCGTGCCCATGCCCATTGGAACGCTCTGTCCTGTGACCGCATCCGTGAACTCGGTGCAGTCCCCTGCGGCATATACGCCCTCCACTGATGTTTCGGAGCGCTCATTAACCCGTATGTGTCCTTTCGGCCCCTTCTCGATACCATCGAACAACTCGGTGTATGGAATATTGCCTGTGGCGACTATGACCATATCCGTCTCGATTTCCTTTTTCTCACCGCTTTCTCTGTTCTCCACCACGGCCGATGAGACCGGATTCCCTTTTATCTCGATGACCTGATGAGCATACATCGCATTTAATCCCGAACTTTCGAGTGTCTCCGCAACCATCGATGCCATATCTCTGTCGAACATCGCAAGAAGCGGTCCGGGAAGGAATTCCACAACCGTTACTTCCTTTCCCATCTCCATCAGTGACTCAGCGCTCTCCAGACCTATCAATCCGGCACCTATGACCAGTGCTTTGCTGATATTCCCCGCATATCTCTTTATATCTTTCAGATCGTCCATGGTGCGCAGGAAGAACACTCCCCCCGTTTGCATGCCTTTTATGGGTGGTGCCCATGGCCTTGCCCCTGTTGCGATGACCAGTTTGTCATATTCCAGTTCCCTCTTTTCAGCATCATTCTCCACATATACCTTCCTGGAGGAAAAATTCACGGATACGACCTTCCAGCCGTATAATGCCTCTATTCTGTTCTTTGCGAACCATTCGGGGGAGAACTCGACGAGGGATTCGTCCTCCACCATTCCTCGGAGCGCATAAGGCAGCCCGCATCGGGAGTACTGGCCGTGCGATTCCGAATCGATGATTGTTATCTCCGATTTCCTATCTGTTTTCCTTGCGAACTGCGCCGCCGTACCTCCTGCGGCTCCTCCGCCGATTATGAGTATCTTCATGGCATCACAACCTCTGAGAATGGATATGGGGCCGTATATATGCCTTTTGAAAAAATGGGGAAATGGATTAAACGAGTTTTGCTCCGCAGTTCGGGCATGCTTCCATTCCGGATTTCACTTCCGCGCCGCAGTTCGGGCACCTCGTCACCTGCATCGGTATTCCGGAAGGCGGTGGACTCTGAGCCTGCGGAGGCTGATAGTTCTGAGACGGAGGTGGCTGGGCCGGCGGAGTTGTTGCCTGATACTGATTCTGGGGTGCGGGTGGAGCCTGCTGGTACGGCTGTCTATGAACCTGCGGCTGAGGGGGCGCTCCCTGCGGCGGGTAGTTCTGGGGCGGTGGGCTCTGTGCAGGAGGCTGGTATCCCTGCTGCTGTGGAGGCGGCTGCTGGTAGTTCTGCTGTGCGGGCGGTGCTTGCTGAGCAGCATACTGTGTGTTCTGCATCGGCTGTCCCCCTGGAGGTGCTGCATATCCGGGTGGAGGCGGCTGCTGGTAGTTCTGCTGAGGCTGCTGCGGGTACGGTCCCGCAGGATACGGTTGAGCGTTCTCATCGAGTTTTATGTAGGTGAGAATCATCAGAATGAATGGTATGAAACCGGCGAAAAGGCCCACTATCAGCCATTTTACGCTCTCCTCCTTTGCTCCCTTGATATTGCCCATGTCAAGCATCGGTATGACCTTCTTCTTCACTTGTGTGGCGGCATGGAACGCAAGAAATGCCAGAGCGAGATAGATTGCCCCAAAGATGATGGAAACTATCCCGCCATATACGATCCATATCGTTTCACTTATAACATTCAATATTCCCGCAATGGCGATCAACCCGGCCATCACCAAGAACAGTATGGATGCCCAGTGGGCCGTATCCCTTGCCTCCCTTATGTTCGGAGGCATGTTCGGAGGTGCCGGACTCTCGTTTATTATCATGTTTATATCATCGGATATTGACATGCGCTCCCATTTTTTTACTCCTTTATATCCTTTTTCATGCTCAGTATACATATCACAAATGCCAGTGCCAGCGCATCCGTTAGGAAATCGAAGGGGTCCGTGGAACGGTAGGGTACGAAATACTGATGGACCTCGTCCGAGAAAGCGTATAGTGCCCCGGCAGCATATGCGAGGTATTCCGGATTGTGTTCGGAGCTTTCCTTCATCGCGAGATAGAGGGTCGCTCCGAAAAACAGATAGATGAAGAAATGAGCTATCTTGTCGAAAAAAGGTATGTAAAAGCCGAAATCACTGTCGCTGGGAGGGTTGGAATCCGAGGAAAGGATGAATATTCCGGCTGCGTATGCGATGACGAGAAGCCACAGTATTGCCGTCCTTCTTTCCAACCTCAACTTTCCTCCTTCGCTTCTTCTTCGCCCTCGTGCCCCACGGTACTCCGAGTTCCGTCTTTTTCTTCGATCTTGTCCTCTACGGATTCTTTTTCCCCTTTCCCTTCTTGCTCCTCATCATATTCCAGTTCCGCATTGCAGTAGGGGCATGTCCTCGTTCCGTAGGGTATCCTGTGCTCGCATACGGGGCATTTTATCATCTCCCCCTCTTCCTTCGTCACGGTGAGTGCCTCTTTCCTCTTCCGGCTGGCTATTCTGGTCCACCAGTACATTCCCACAAGTATGTACGTGAGGCCGCCTATCTCCAGAAATATCTTTATGAGAGAGTATGGGAGAACCGTTATGATGAAGTCATTCCGCTCCAGATTCTGAGGTCCGTAGAAATAATAGAGCCCCGTGTCATTCACTATCTTTCCGTTCTCATAGGCATATACGCTGAAGACATAGGTTCCGGGACCCAATTCCACATTGGAATAGAACACCGTCTCGTTTGTCCCGTTGTATCTCGTCATATTTTCATCATAATATATCTTTCCCGCATAGGTTCCGTCCATCACTTTCAGTTCTATGCTGACATTTTCCGCATTTCCGGGCACCACTGCGGTGAAATTGAAATACCGCATCTCTCCGTTTCCCAGATATGGCTCAACATTGACCTCACTCATGACATATTTGTCGGGGTCCATATGGTCCGGATACTCCAGAGAACAAAGTGCGTCCGCATACATCACCGCGTGTATCGGAACAATGGCGAGAAAGATGGCCGTAGCCAGTATCATGAGCTTTTTCGGGTCGTTCACCCCCAGCCATACGAAACCGAAGAGTGTTATCAAGCTCATCAATATACGAGCCATGCATGCATCGGTGGAAGAATATATCGATATCCAGAGGAGCGCAATATCCAGCAGAAAGACCATGACGAATGCCACTGGCATATTGAAACGGCTTTTCTTGAACCTCTCGAATGCCTTCGTGAATCGGGATGAAGGAATGCTCATACCTCTTCATTCCTATTGCATATTTAAAACCTTCATGTCTGTTCGATGTTTGTGCCACATATCCTTTATATATCGAAGACTAAGCTTCCATCATAACATACCTTCTCTCTTCTCTCCTTTTTTGGAGGGACGGGAAAGGAGTGGTGACATGAAAATAAAGATGCTCGTATTCACACTGGCGTTCGTTCTCGCCCTCGCACCGATGTTAGGGAGTGTGCATTCCGCACCTTCCGAGGATTATCTTATCAAGGCCGACGGGTTCACGATATCCATTAACTCCGATTATCCCGCACTCTCGTTCTACAGGGAAAATGCAACGGAGGCCTCATTCTCCATATCTTATGATGCCCTCGCCCTATACCTATATGGTGAGGACATGGGAAATCCCGAATACATCTCAAACCTTTCCTCCTCTCTCTGGAAGACCACGATTGGCAAGAGCACGGAAGAGGACGGCACTGTCAGGACCGTGGTTACCATGAACTCCACGATAAACCTTTCCGGTGCCTCCGAAAAGGATGGCTGGGCTCTCCTGAGTTTCAGCTTTCTGATACTAGCTAACGGCGACCGGGCACAGCTGGGCATTTCCATGAGCATAAGCGACATGAAACCCATTGAATCCTGCTCGAACCTCGCAATAATTCAGAGCATAGATGGGGATGCCACATTCATACCCGCTGCAAACGAGATAATCGTTTCGGATATCTATTACCGCTGGAATCCCACGGCCACCGTGGATATGAACGGACTTCGTGAAGAGCGGGATGTGGGAGCCCAGTATTCCGATGGCTCGCTTTCACTGGTGTATCCGTACAGCCAGAACATGGTTCGTATAATGCATATATCCGGTCAGGTCGACCTCGGCCATACGGCGTTCATGAGAGACTACTTCTCGGATGCCATAGGATACAGCCTCGGGATAATCACCGGATTCGGTCTTTTCGGCATAAGCTATGCCGTGAAGGGCAAAAAGAAAAAGAGCCCGTTCGATATGGATTCTCCGATATACCGCAAATAACTCTAAACTACCTCTCTTCTCTTTTTTTCCTTTTTTAATTTAATTAATATACCCCGCAGCTTGCTGCGGTTGGGACAGGAGACGATA
>CAYYXK010000064.1:0-5199 GCA_964475625.1 uncultured Thermoplasmata archaeon
GGAGCTTCCAGAGGCCTCTTTGAAAAGAGGTCATAAAGTATTTTGGGATACTACAAACAGAGCAAGAGTTGGGAAAGGTTTAAATAAAGAATCGAGAGGCTTATGATTATGAGACGGACAGGGGTGCTTATCACACTGCTTCTCTTGGTCTCGGCGCTCTCCCCTGCATATGCGGCAGGCGGGGATGTGAAGGTGGCCGTTACCATAAATGTCGTAGAAGATATGGTGGAGCAGATAGGAGGAGAGAGGGTGGACGTCACCAGCATAGTTACGGGTCTTGAGAACCCACATACATACTCATTCACAACAGAGGACAGGCAGACCGTGGCAGATTCGGACCTGTTCATTGAGATTGGCATGGGACTGGAGCCGTGGGCAGAGGAGCTTGCAACGGATAAACCGGCTGCCCGCGTCATGGTCCTCTCCGACAATGTGACGAAGATAGGCAGCAACCCGCATGTCTGGATGGACCCGGAGAACGGAAAGGCCATGGCATGGGACATAGCGAAGAAACTCTGCGAGATAGACCCTGATGGCTCCGACTACTACATGCAGAACCTGAAGCGCTTTGTAGATGAGATATCCTATGCTGAAATAAGGGCAAAATCACTCGGAGCGGATGTGAGTGGGGCAGGGGTGATAACAGCAACCCCGGGATTCTCATACCTTCTGAAGGCGATGAGCATAGAGGAAACCCACACACTTGTCACGACACCCGGGAGCGCTCCATCAGCCGGAGACATAGCCGAATGTGAGGATGCCGTGCGGAATGGCGAGGCATATGCACTCATAGATCTTGCACAGAGCCCGTCCCCTGCGATAGAGCAGATAGCCACGGACACAGGGGCTGTCGTGGTCACAGGAACGCCACTGCTCGGAGTCCTCGGAATCGAGCATTACACCGAGTTGATAGTTTACAATGCGGAAGCGATACACGGCGGGATACTGGATGGGGAGCGCAGCAGGGACATGAACCTTCTTGAGAATAGAGTGGATGGCCTGAGCATGCAGGTGAAGATACTGGGCCTCTTCGTCGTGTTTCTGGCCATTGTGTCGGTAGCCGAGCTCATACAGATAAGAAGGCTCAGAAGGGGAGATTTCTGATGAAAGCCGTTGAGTTCGAGCATGTCACCGTTGAATACGAGCATCGCACCGCCCTGAAAGACGTCAGTTTCGAGGTCGAAAAAGGAGAGTTCATAGGAATCGTGGGTTCCAACGGCTCTGGAAAGACCACGATGTTGAAGGCTCTTCTGGGACTTGTGGAACCCGCTTCCGGCACCATAAGGGTATTCGGCATGGACCAGAGGACACATATGCGCGAAATAAGGGAGAAGATAGGTTATGTGCCTCAGAAGAGCGCCATAAACCCGAAGATGCCCATACTTGTGAAAGAAGTGGTTCTGATGGGCCGCTACGGAAGGATAGGGATGCTCCATTCCCCGAGAAGAAAGGATTACGAAGCGGTGAAGGAGGCCCTGAAAGACGTGGACATGCTGGAGCTGAAGGACGAACCGTTCGGCCATCTGTCCGGAGGTCAGCAGCAGAGAGTGTATCTTGCGAGAGCGCTCGCCCAGGAACCGGAACTGATGCTTCTGGACGAACCGACAACAGGGCTCGATGTATCCTCTCAGAACGCTCTCATAGACCTGATTACCGAGCTCAAAGAAAGAAAGGGGCTGACGGTCATGTTTGTGACGCATGATGTGAATTCCATAGCTCGGGCCTCGGACCGAGTGATGTACCTGAAGAACAGGATAATCGCCTTCGGCCCCTTCGAGCAGGTGTGCAACGAGAACGTACTGCGCAGTGTCTATGATGTCCCTGTCAGGATAGTGCAGTCGGATGGAATGCCGTGTGTCATAGTGAGTGATTACCATGTCCATTGATATTCTGTTTCAGCCGTACATGCAGAGGGCCATGATAACCGCCGGCCTTGCAGCGCTCGCATGCGGAGTGATAGGTGTCTTCATAGTCCTAAGAGGCCTTTCATTCATGGGCGCCGGGATGGCGCATTCTGCATTCGCAGGAGCGGTTCTCGGCATACTTCTGGGAATCAACCCTCTGGCTCTCGGTCTTGTCTTTGCCATAGCAATGGCCTTCGGGGTTGGTTACACATCCAAGAAGGGGAAGATAGGCGAGGATGTCTCAATCGGCATACTGTTCTCATTCATGATGGCCCTCGCGATATTCTTCATAAAACTGCTTCCGGGATACAACACGGAGGCATATGGATACCTGTTCGGCGATGTCCTCAACAGTTCATGGGCCGATGCGCTCACCATCTCAATAATGGCGATAATCGTGGTTTCACTCACCATATTGTTCTTCAAAGAATTTCAGGCTATAACCTTTGACGAGGAGATGGCGCTGGCGATGGGTCTTCCGGTGGCCCTTATATTCTACCTCATGCTATCACTGATGTCGGTCACAATAGTCGCTTCAATGAGTGTCGTTGGTGCCATACTAGTCTTCGCAATGATAACCGCCCCGGCAGCGGCGGCCCACCAGCTGACGCATAAACTGGATGTGATGCTGATACTTTCGGTGGCCTTCGCGGAGATATCCGCATTCGGCGGTCTGATAACCACGGCCATATTTCCCGAGCTTCCGCCCGGGCCGGTCATAGTCTTCTACACGGTGCTCATATTCTTCCTTGCCATGGAGTTCTCGCCCAAACGCAGGAGATTGAAGAAAGTGACCCACAAGAAGTGGGGGGATAGCGTAAACTAGTGGGAATCACCAATCCCCATGTTCATACTTTTTTGGAGCGCTATTGAGTTTTTCGTACCAAAAAACATAAATGCCCGAAGCCTTTAAAGAATTAAAGAGGTGTATGAATATGAAAAAATTACAGGCAATAATCCTGCTCGTTCTCCTCATAGGAAGCGTTTTTGTGGTAGGAATAACGGATAATGTAAATGCTGCCGGAGGAGTCGCAGATACGGCATGGCCCATGTTTCACGGCGATGTTAGACATACCGGCCTGAGCCAGTATGATTCATCGGGAAATCTGGGAGCGTTGAGGTGGAAATATTACGCCGGAGGAAACATATTCTCTTCGGCTGCCATAAGCTCCGATGGCGGCATATACTTCGGTTCAGACAATTATTTCCTGTATTCTCTCGATTCTTCGGGAGCTCAGAGATGGAGGCACAGAACCGGAGGAGCCATAGACTCATCACCAGCAGTGGCGACCGACGGAACCATATACTTCGGCTCGGAGGATTCCTATCTCTATGCGCTCAACCCCGACGGCAGCCTCAGATGGAGATTCGCCACATACGGGGCCATAGACTCATCACCAGCAGTGGCGACCGACGGAACGATTTATGTGGGCTCGATGGACGGAAGACTTTATGCCGTGAACCCCGACGGAACACAGAAATGGGGTTATGATACCGGAAGCGGTAACGAAATAAGATATTCATCACCTGCAATAGCCCCTGACGGAACGATATATATCGGGTCATCCGGGAGCATCTATGCCATAAACCCGGACGGCAGCCTCAAATGGGAATATAACGCATGGAGTTCGGTGGACTATTCTTCCCCTTCCATCGCACCTGACGGAACTATTTATGTGGGGACTTCCGATTCCCTACTGGCAATAAATCCGGATTCTTCTCTGCTATGGAGTTTCTCAACATCCTCCGATGCGGTACTTACCACACCGGCAATAGGATCGGACGGAACGATATATATCGGGACCGTTTCGGGCGAACTTTATGCCGTAAACTCGGACGGAACCCAGAAATGGGCCTATACGGCGGGTTCAAGCATATACTCATCTCCCGCAATAAGCTCCGACGGCACGATATTCTTCGGTTGCAACGATGGTAAGATATACGCCATAAACCCCGACGGCAGCCTCAGATGGACCTATTCCACCGGTGACGATGTACGTTCATCTCCCGCAATAAGCTCCGACGGCACGATATTCTTCGCTTCATATGACGGGAACCTGTATGCCATAGGAAATGAGAACCCGCCGTCTCCACCCAGAAATCTTATGGTAACCGATAAAGGTCCGGGATATATCAACATCTCGTGGGAGGCGCCGCTCAATGACGGAGGCAGCCGTATAACCTCCTACAAGATATACAGAGGAACCGCTTCGGGTCAGGAGACATATTACACATATGTTCCGGCTGACACCCTTTATCTTCTGGATGATAGTCCGATACCCGGCGAGACCAATTACTACTATGTCACGGCGGTCAATGCCGGAGGGGAAAGCGACCCTAGCAACGAGGCTTCGGTGTTCATTTCCAGCGATACGGCACCATCGCCTCCCCTGAATCTGACGGCAACCGCAGGCGCCGGCTTCATCGAACTCTCATGGGAGCCTCCTTCCGAGGGAGCACCCTTAGTGAACTATACGGTCTATCGTGGTACCGAATCCGGCGGAGAGGTACTTCTAAAGGTAGTAGGGAGCTCCACCACGGTATATCGGGACAGTTCCGTGGATGTCGGGCACAGGTATTACTACTATGTCACCGCCAGCAATGAGGTAGGAGAGAGCGCTCCGAGCAATGAGGTCAATGAAGAACCCCTTTCCAGTGGAACGACCGGCAGCGGGGACAGCAGTTCTTTCCTCATACTTGCCGTGTTCGTGCTTATTCTGATAGTCGGGGCTCTCCTTTTCATAATGAAGAAGAAGGGGGAACAGAACCCTCCGCAGGCCTCACAGCCCCAGCAGGGCAATCAGATGCCGCCCGGCAATCCGGAATATCCTCCGCAGGCCTCACAGCCCGCAGAGTATGCGGAAACGCCCCCGGAACCCGAGAACACACCTGAGAACCCGGAGTAAAACAATTTCACCAAACCCCTTCAAACCCTTAAATACCATTTTTTTGAAACAGTGATGTGCACACGGGAACAGCCAATCTGCCGCTTCACGGAGGAAAGGCACCATACCGGCGGCCGCGGACCAGTAGGTGGCACATAAGATAGGGGGCGCGAGATAAGGAAATGTTCAAATACCGTATCAACGATATTGGTCCATGAGCAAGGGGTTTGATGGCAAAGGGGCAGGTGTTCAACATACAGGAAAGAAATTTTTGTTTCCGGAAGAGAGAAAGAAGGCCATTTCAGAGAAGAAGGGACTTCATCTTCTATACTTTTCAATTATAATATTATATATAATTATTTTATTTAATTAATATACCCCGCAGCTTGCTGCGGCTGGGACAGCATAGG
>CAYYXK010000065.1:0-4875 GCA_964475625.1 uncultured Thermoplasmata archaeon
ATTTACCAGAAAGTATGGCACCATAGCTTATAAAACTGTTTGTGCAACAGAGCAGTATTTCGGAAGAATAATAAGGAGTTTTCCGGCATTAGTCCCCTTTAACATTAGAAATAACAGATTATAAGCCTTTGGCTAAGTGGCACCTAAAGGTATGTCTGTTTCAGCCGGTAATCTCCTATGTCCCGTATGTCTTCATCCTGCATCAATATCCTCTTCGCTTCATTCATCGGAACGCTTGACTGTATCTCCTTCGTCCTTCCTCCCCTTCCGAATGATTTCACCTTTGCATTTATGATTCCGAGCATGTCCAGTTCCGATATGAGGTCGGTTATCCTTCTCTGGGTCAGAACATTTGTTCCCGTCGCACTGCACAGTTCGGCGTATGCGGAATACACCTCTCCGGTGGTCAGGCGGTTCCTTCCCTCTTCCTCATGGAGAAGTATGGACATGAGCACCAGTTTTGATTGCAGCGGCAGGGTCTTTATCGTTTCCGCTATGCAGTCCAGTTCTATCTTGTTCTTGGCCTTGTACACATGCTCGGCCCTCACTATCTTGCTCTCGGACCTCTCCGCTATCTCGCCCGCGACCCTCAGAAGGTCCAGTGCTCTGCGAGCATCTCCGTGTTCCTGTGCGGCCAACGCTGCGCATACCGAGGTGACTCCTTCTTCGACGGTGTCCGGATTGAATGCAAGCCTCACTCTCTCATCCAATATGTCCCTTAACTCGGATGCGTTGTAGGGTGGAAACACCATCTTCTCCTCGCTGAGCCTGCTTCTCACCCTTGGGTCAAGGAACTCCATGAACTTCAGGTCATTGGATATGCCGATTATGCTCAGCTTTGAACTCTTCATGTCGTCGTTTATCTTCGCAAGGTAGTAAAGGACATCATCTCCGCTGTTGTAAACCAGCTTGTCTATCTCATCCAGAACAACGATGACTATCTTGGCCTTCTCATCCAGCTTGCTGACCAGCATATTGTAGACCTTCTCCGTAGGCCAGCCGGTGAACGGTATCATGTTTGAAAAGTCCTCTATGAATCTGTTACCTATGTTCTGAAGTATTCCGTACGGAGTATTGACAATCTCACAGTTCAGGTAGATGAATGCCATGTCCGGCATATCGAAGACCTCTTTCTCTATGAGTTCCTCGGTTTTCTTAACCTCTCTTGCAAGGTACTTTATCACGGCTGTCTTACCTGTCCCGGTCTTGCCGAAGATTATGACATTGGAGGGCCGGCCGCCGCGCATCGCAGTGGACATCACGGATGCCAGTTGTTCTATCTCGTTCTCCCTGTGGGGAAGATTTTTGGGCAGGTATGAAGGCCTGAGTATCTCTCTGTCCTTCTTGAATATGCTTGGTGCGTTCAGGTAGCGATGGAATATCGTGGTCGTGTCCGGCATGCTTTTATCCTCCGTTTATCGGTTCATAAGCGGTTTAATCCTGTTCTCCTCACAGGACTCAGGGCAGATAATACCTCTTTTAAAAGCTTTCTGAATCACTGAAAGACGAATATGAATAATAATCAAGGGAGCGCAACGACATCGCCAGATGATGCTCTGCACCCTCAAAAACGGCATTTCCATGCCCAGGATAGAGTGAAACAGGGTTTAGGGCACAAAGTCTCTTTACCGAGATAATCAGGGCCTTTAAATCGCCTGTCGGCAAATCCCAGCGGCCCACCCCTCCATCGGCGAAAACAGTATCACCCGAAAAAAGAGCTGTTTTTTCCCCGTCCAGAAGGGATATGCTGCCGATGGTATGTCCCGGTGTTTCCATAACTGAGAGCCTTTCACTACCCATATCTATGTAATCTCCCTCACTTATGGGTATCACATCGACGGATTCCATGTCGAGACCGAAGTCCCTCGCACCTGTGGTATCATCGGCATTTCTTATTGCATCGGCATCCTTCGTTCCCGCATATATCTCCGTTATCCCGAAGGCCTCCGAAAGGCGCTTTGCACCCCCTACATGGTCCACATGCCTGTGTGTCAGCACCATTATTTCAGGACTTATGCCTGTCGCCTTTATCCGCCGTATCGTCCGTTCCGCATCCTCCATTATCCCCGCATCTATTACTGCCGGCCTGCTCCCTTCTATCAGATATACATTGGAGGATATGCCATATCCCTCTATGAGGTGCACATTCAAAGCTCTATCAGCTCCTTCGGGAAGGAGGTCAGCACCTCGGCACCGTTCTTTTTCACAAGGACATCGTCCTCTATCCTGACACCACCCCATCCGGAAATATATATCCCGGGTTCGACAGTTATCACCATGTTCTCCTTGATCTCCATTTCAAGTCTGGGCGAGAATCCACCTCCGTCATGTACCTTCAAACCCAATCCGTGACCCAATGAATGTATGAAACGATCGCCGTATCCTGCATTCTCTATGACCTTTCTGGCGGCGGCGTCCACATCCGGCCCGTTCACACCGGCCTTTACGGCATCTATTCCGGCCTGCTGCGCCTCCCTGACTATTTCATAGATTTCCCTGTGCTTTTTGTCAGCCTTTCCCATGACGAATGTCCGTGTTATATCGGAATTGTACCTCTCTAAGTGAGCTCCGAAGTCGAAGAGCGCGTATTCCCCTTTCCTCAATTTTCTGGAGCCTGCGGTATAGTGCGGCTCCGCGCTGTTCTCGCCGAACGAAGCTATGGTCTCAAACGCCGGGCCCGTGGCACCCCTCTTCATCATCTCGTATATAAGGAGGGCCGCCGCCTCGGATTCCACCATCCCTTCGTGTAGCTCATTCCTCATCACCTCAAGGGCATCGGTGGCGATCTTCCCTGCCTTCCTTATCCGACCTATCTCGACCTTATCCTTTATCATCCTCGCATCGGATAATGCTTTTGATACATCCGTGAACGGTATTCCCTTTGCGGCGCTCTTCATCTCCCGATATAATGAATGCGGTAGGTCCGTGTAGTTGACTCCCACTTTCCCATCCACTTTCAGGGCATCCCTTACCATTGACCTGAGTTCCCGCTTTGTTCGGAAGAACCTCTTCTCCATCGAAGAGCGGGAGGCGCTCTCCGCCTCCAGTTCGCTGGTGATTATGACCCCTTTTCCGTCGGGATAGACCACGACCCCGGAGCGCTCGAAGAGCCCTTTTGTAAGGTCCGTCACATAATAGAAGTTCACATCGGTGTGGGGCTCGTCCCCGTTGAATATCATTATCGCCCCCACATCCTCTCCCGCAAGCTCGAATATCCTTTTTATCCTTTTTTCAGTGTATTTCATCCGTCATCACCTCATTCCTTCTTTACAGCGACTATGACTATGACAAGTCCGGTTATGGCCACGGTTCCGAAAATAGCATCGAGCACGACCTTCTGGTGTATGTCCCCGGGGTTTGCACGAAGATGCTCGGATTTCCCGACGAAGGGTATGTTGGGGTCCTCCACATCTACGAAGCAGTTGATATATACGCTGTCTCCCTCTTTGACGACCCCTGTAGCATTTCCCTCAACGCTTATTGTGATGTCTTTCTTGGCATCGAGTTCTATGTGTGTCTTCTTCAAAAACCTGTTGTATTGAACATTGGTCACCGTTCCGTACACTATGACCTTGTCTCCGGCATCGTAATCCCTGAAGTTGTTGTCCTGATAATCCGCATCCATCTCTTCCGCGCTCTGCCCGATGATTGGGAGAAAACCGACAAAAAGAAGGATGCCGATGGCGAATACCGCGAAGCCGATTATCATCGTCTTATTGTTCATGCACCGACATATACCTTTAGAATAAGTCTTTTATGCCTGTGTCCCCTGTACCTCTCATGACCGAAATTCCGGAATCCCATCCGAGATATCTCTCTCTGGTTACTCGGGAAAAGCTTGTGGAGATGGTTCATAAAGGCATAACGAGCGAGGAGGGTCTGATAGCGCACGGAAGAGGAGAAGCCTATGATTACCTTATAGGTGAAAGGACGAATCCCTTTGCGGAGAAGGCGGAGAAGGCCGCTGTCGCATCGCTTCTGCTTGCGGAACATGCTGTTATCTCCATAAACGGTAACGCTGCGGCGCTCTCAGGGAAAGAACTCATAGAACTCGGAAAGGAAACCGGCGCAACCCTTGAAGTGAACCTTTTCCACAGGACGGAAGAAAGGGTGAAAAAAATAACGGAATATCTGAAATCCCTCGGTGCTGAAAATGTCCTAGGGCCGGAGCCGGATGCAAAGATTCCCAGTCTGGAACACGCAAGGGCCTTGTGCCATCAGGAAGGGATATATTCGGCTGATGTCATCCTCGTTCCTCTGGAAGATGGAGACCGTGCCGAGGCACTGAAAAAGATGGGGAAAAGAGTCATAACCATAGATCTCAACCCATTATCCAGAACCGCAAGGGCCGCGGACATAACGATAGTGGACAACATAATCCGTGCAATCCCTAACATGGTGGAGATGGCAAAAGAAATGGAGGACATGCCCGAAGAGGAACTGCGAAAAACCGTGGATTCTTACGATAACGGGCATATACTGCGCTCTGCACTTGAAGAGATGGGCAGGGCGGTGAAGAGGCTGTAGGCATCACTTTTAAATATTGCCTACATTTAACGGGCAGTACGGAAACCCCTTAAACCATAACAGCCCCGTAAGTGCGGGCCCTTTCTTTCCTGCTCGCTCCGCTGGCTCACCCTCCAAAGAAAGCCACCGGATGGGAAAGAAACTCGGGTTCGCCTGCTCACTCGCATAAAACCCTCAATCATAACAGCCCCGTAGTGTCACGACCTTCCTTTGGAAGGTCTGGTCGCAACCAAGTATGGTTGCTCCAGCGGTCAATCATCTCGACCGCACATTTGAAACCTCTTTGCAAGCAAAACAGCCCCGTAGTGTCACGACCTTCCTTTGGAAGGTCTGGTCGCAACCAAGTAT
>CAYYXK010000066.1:0-4822 GCA_964475625.1 uncultured Thermoplasmata archaeon
GTCAGACTTCCAATGAAGATACCCCGCAGCTTGCTGCGGTTGGGTTCTTCATTTGACCAAGTCTTCGGAGATGGATGTGGCGGCTCCTTGGAGACCTCCTCCGTTGAAATATACCGCGGTCTCTTCAATAAGTGAAAGTCCGAACACCACGGGTATGTAGAGTATGGGGGCAAGCCTTCCTAAGAAGGGCTTCCGCCTATAATGGAATATCGCGGCGCACAGGAGAATCCAGACCACGAAGAAAACTAAGGAATACACGTCGCCCCAGAGCAGGGCGTTTACTACGAAAACAATCATCATGCTCCGGTTCAATGCCTTTATGCTGTCAGGAGTCAATGCATCGGAGAAGTCCGGAAATTCAAGAGGCTTTCCGCTCACGCACCCAGAATTTCCCTGACCGCATCGGCATACTCATCGACTTTCGACGCATCTATCCTTCCCTGTGCGAAGTCCGGCCTTCCGCCGCCTTTACCGCCCACTTTCGCAGCGCTCTCCCTCATCAGCTTCCCGCAGTCAACATCCACGCCTTTTCCCCGGGATATCATGACCGCGCCGTCCTTTCCTATGAGGACTCCGAGCACATCCTCCTTCTTTGCGATCTCCATGGAAAGAGCCTTCATCTCATCCCGGCCCTTATCGATAATTACGACGGCCGCCTTCACCCCGTCAATTTCGGTGACAGAGCGCTCCACTTCCGCCATCTCCGCCACTGCGGCATACTTTGAAAGCATTTCCACCTTCTTCTTCAGTTCCTTCCATTCCTCGAAGAATTTGGCCGCCACATGAGGAAGGTCCTTCGGAAGCACCGAGAATATCGACGCGCTCTTTTTAAGCTGGACTTCCATCTCCTGAATTCGATCTATCGCATGTATTCCCGCACTGTAAACAAGCCTCTCGACCCCGTCCTGAACACTCTCTCTTCGAAGAAGCTTTATTGGGCCGATCTCGAGGGTGTTAGATACATGGGTTCCCGCACAGGCTTCGATGTCTATTCCCTCGACTTTCACTATACGGAGGGTTTTGGTAAAGGGCACACCTCCCTGATACAGCTGGAACCCGTACTTCTTTTCGGCATCGTTTCTTGAAAGTATCTCTTTCGTGACGGGATGCGCTTCAAGGACCATCTCATTTGCCCTGCGCTCTATCCTTCTGAGGTCTTCATCGGATATGGATTTGTAGTGCGTTATATCGACCCTTGCGCTCTCAGGATATTTCTGAGCACCCCACTGCCATACATGATCTCCGAAAAGCTCACGGGCGGCAGCGACCACGAGATGGGTCGCGGTATGGTGCCTCATGAGGGAATATCTGCGCTTCCAGTCTATCTTCCCATGCACCTCCGAGCCATCGGGCGGGCCTTCGCCTTCAATGAAATGGACTATCACACCGTCATATTTCTGTACGTCCTTCACCGGATACTCCTTGCCGCCGGATATCAGGATGCCGTGGTCCGCAGGCTGGCCGCCTCCTTCCGGATAGAACAGAGTCTTATCCAGTATCACTTCGCCGTTCTTCGAGTAAATAACCTTCCCATCGAATTCCTTCGCATGCTCATCGTCATAGTATAGCGGGTATGTAGTGGGAAGGCCGTAGCGCCTCGCATCTTTTTTCTTCTCACGCTTCTCCTCTTCATGTCTTTCCGCGACCAGAGATGAGAAGTTCTCCGGGATATCGACCTTAACACCGTGTTTTTCCGCAATCCTCTTCACTGTTGAGGGGTGGAGGCCGTGTGAATCATACAGTTCTATGAGCGTCTCGGTGTCTATCTCCTTCACGCCCTTTTTTACAAGCCCTTTGATTATGTTCTCCCCCTTTTTCTGGGTGTCCCTGTAGCGTTCGGCCTCGAGTTCAAGGACATCTTTCAGATATGAATCGGGCATCGGGCCCATTATCGCATCATAGAAGTGCCTCTGTTTTATGACCAGTTCATAAAGGGGAACATCCATTTTAACCTCTTCGAGTATGCGAAGTGCCCTTCTTATCAGCAATCTCAGCAGATATCCTGCCTTGACATTGGACGGCACCGCCCCGTCCGTCAGCATGAGCGCTATCGTCTTCGCATGGTCTGCCAGCGCATAGGCCCTTTCAAGAGGCCCTATTATGGATTTATACTCTTCGAGGCCGATATCTATTCCCCTCTCCTTCATGGCGGCAACTATCTTCATCCTCTGCTCATCCAGCCTTCCGAGGTCCAGATCCATCAGTCCCCCCATTATGGAATGCGCTTCCAGAATCCCCCTGTACCTCCGCTCATCCAATCTGTGTTCTATTCCGAGCTTTTCGAATATCCAAGGAAGGAACTCCGGGAAAACCGTCTCATATATCGTAGGGGTTCCCTGTGATATCCACGCCAGCCTTTCGAGGCCGTATCCGGTATCAACCACCCTTATCGGCATCGGGGCATATCTCTTTCCCTTGAACTCGAAATCGCCGCTGTCATCCTCTTTCATGGACATGAAAACGAGGGTCGCTACCTCCAGTCCGCCGACGAGAACCTCTACCGAGGGGCCGGCATTCCCACCGCCCGCCCAGGGATGTTCCTTGTAACTGACCATATCACCGTCTATTCCGAGTTCTTCCGTTAGGAACTCATGGCAGAGCGCCACGGTTTCTTCCTTCCAGTAGATTTCCTTGTCAGGATAGTTGAACGCATGGTGTCCCAGCATCTCGAAGGATGAGAGGTGTTTTCCGGTCCTTCCGACGGAGTCAAGGTCGGTCAGCCTTATGGATGGCTGTGAAACGACAAGGGGATTTGCAGGGGGATCAACCACACCCGACGTCACATGGGGCTGGAAATCGTATATCGAAGCATTGACAAGAAACACATCTTCCCTCCACCTTGCGAGCACGGGATATCTTTCGATTATGGTATGGCCGTGCCTTTCAAAGAATTTCAGGAATGCGGAGCGCATTTCGTCCAGAGAGTACTCCTTTTTTACAGGGGAATTCCCTATGAACGAGTATTCCACACAGGGGGTATCTCCGCATCTCTCCTGTTCTCCGTTCTTTGTCCAGAAATAGCTTCCGCACGATGGGCACTGCTTTCTGACAAAACCGTTTTTCTCGAAGAACTTAAGTCTGTACTCGTTTTCCATTGCGCTCTGCATGAGTCGGGGATGGAAAATTATCTTATAAAAGTTGGGGCAGAAGAATGCCCTCTATTCCCGCGGGCACTGAAATTATATGGAGTATTACAAGCAGCACACCCAAGAGTACCGCCAGAACGATAAGGAAGAGTATCAGTTTTATCAGACCTGTCAGTAGCTTCGGTATCGCTACAAGCAGCAATATCAGGACGATCACGGTCGCCACACACCACATATCTCCTGGGGCCATGGGGATGAATACATACATTCCTATTTGGTCTTTATGTTTTTCATGTACGGCTCTATCAATTTTTATATAAATTAAATAAATGGATTTGCGAATTCATCAGGCACCGAACTTCTCGGAGATTCCCGCCAACTGGAAGAGTATGTTCAGCAGGTCGTTCCCCCTTATCCTGCATAAGCCGCCCTTCGCCGCCCTTCTTTCTCCGAAAGCCTCGACATCGTCCGTCCTTACGCCCTTACCCGCTATCAGAACGGGGACCGGGTCTCCGCTGTGGTCAGCGACCTCACATGGGGTCGAATGGTCGGCCGTTATTGCGAATATGGTGCTTTCCGTAGCTTCGTTCAGAGGTTCGAGCGCAGAATCGATCTTTTCAAGAATGTTCTTTTTTCCTTCCGGGTCGGAATCATGGCCGAAAAGGTCGGGTGCTTTCATGTTGATGAGGACGAAATCGCCGCCCTCCGAGAGATATTCCAGCCCTGCGAGCACCTTTGCATGGAAATCGCTTTCCGCGGTCCCTTTTGCGCCTTTCACATCGAGTATGTCCAGTCCCGCCAGTCTGCACACTCCTTTGACGATGGGAACGCCGGATATGGCCCCTGCCTTTATCCCGTAGCGCTCCGTGAAAGAAGGAATATGGGGCACCATACCAGCCCCCCTCGGAAGAACGATATTTGCGGGAGGCAACCCTTTTTCCATCCTTTTCAGGTTCACAGGATGCTCTTTCAGCCTATTTAGGGATTCACTGACGAATCTGTTCACGATATTCGCGGTCCTTTCAGCCTCGTGGCTGTCGTCCATCGGTTTTACCTCGTGTATCGGACCGAGTTCGTGCGGATCCGCATCGCTTATCTTGGCGGACAGCCCTTCTCCCCTCAGAACCAGCACTGCCCTATGTTCCACTGACTCTTTGAATATTACCTTCACACCTTCGATTTCCATTCCGTTCAGGACCGCGGCCAGCTCTTTTGTCCCTTCCTTTATCCTGCCGGCCCTCCGGTCAGTTATCTTTCCATCTTCGAACGTCGAGAAGTTGCATCTGAACGCCACATCTCCAGGTCTCAGTTCAAGTCCCTCTCCCGCGGCTTCAAAAGGGCCTCTGCCTGTGTAGACTTCATAGGGATTGTAGCCAAGCAGGGAAAGGTGCGCCGTGTCGCTACCAGCCCTTATACCGGGAGATATGGGGTCCATTATACCGTTCACCCCAATACTTGCAAAAACGTCCATGTTGTGTGTATTCGCGGCTTCAAGCGGGGTATGGCCCCCCAGAGCATCCGAGGGTCTGTCCCCCATTCCGTCCATGATTATAAGCATAACCTTCATAACATCACCGGCATGGAACCGTCACGGGATTAAAAACTTATAGGGAAAGACAGGGAGCGCTCACGGGTTTCGCTATGAGATACAAGGTGGCCGCAAAGAGGATTACGGACAACAATTCCGAAAGAAAGTTGACAGTCCCTTTTCCGATTACGCCCCGGTTCTCGAGGGT
>CAYYXK010000067.1:0-4526 GCA_964475625.1 uncultured Thermoplasmata archaeon
CTGCCTATGCTGTCCCAGCCGCAGCAAGCTGCGGGGTATATTAATTAAATAAAGCGGATAAAAATGAAAAGGAGGTTGAAGGATGAACGACAGTTCATTCCGATACATCCAATGCAAAAAGCAAAGAGGAGGTGAAATGCTGAACCATAGTTCGGCAGAGACCTCCAATCTAGAGAATAAAGAAAGGAGGTGAAATGCTGAACGACAGTTCTGTAGAGACCTCCTCAACCAAAAGCAAAGAGGAGGTGAAAAAATGACCATAGATCCGGTATGTACGATGGAAGTGGACGAGAAAACAGCGCAGTTCGTGATGGAGTACCGCGGAAACAAGTATTATTTCTGTGCTCCCGGCTGCAAGAAAGCATTCGAGGAAAACTCTGAGAAATATATGGGCTCGGACACGGACACAAGCATCACGGCTGTTGCGGGCACTGAATGTGTCTGAAACCCTTTTCACTTTTTAATTTCCTATGTCTGTCCGAAACCTTTATTACTATTGAACAATTGCTCAATTGTAAAGGTGATATGATGTCAGAGATATGCAGCACATATGAAGAGCATAAGGATAAAATCGAGATATCCCTGAAAAATATGCCTAAGGACGAGGAGATGCTCGAGATAGCCGATTTCTTCGATGCCCTTGGCAATCCCACAAGGTTGAAGATTCTGCTGGCCATAAGAGATAGCGAGCTCTGTACCTGCGACCTTTCGGTGATAACCGGTCTTTCTTCCTCAGCGATATCACACCAGTTGAGGATACTGAAGGACAGAAAGATCGTCAGCCGTAGAAAGGAGGGGAAGAATGTGTTCTATCGCCTTGATGATGAGCATATATCCGCCATACTGAGAACGGCCATAGAGCATGCGAGGGAGTCTTGATATGGAAAAGAAGCTCAGACTGGAAGGGCTGGATTGTGCGAACTGTGCATATGAGATAGAGGCTGCCCTGAAAAAAGAGGGTCTGAACGGGTATGTAAGTTTCGCCACAAAACAGGCCGTGATCGATGGAGATGTTGAAAAGGCCAAAGAGATAATTCGAAGGACGGAGCCTGACATAAAAATTACGGAAGAGAGCGAACATGAGGGTGATGAAGAGATGAACATCAAAAAGGAACTAGTTTTCATATTCTCACCGGCCATTCTCTTTCTTTTGGGCATACTGTTCATGGACACACTGCACGGCACTCCCTATTCATGGGGCGAATATGTCGTATTCATATCGGCCTATCTTCTCAGCGGATGGAACGTTCTTTACAAGGCAGGGAGAAACATAAGACACGGAAAGATTTTCGACGAGAACTTTCTCATGGCAGTTGCCACCATAGGTGCCATACTCATCCATGAACTTCCCGAAGCTGTCGGAGTAATGCTTTTCTTTCAGGTGGGAGAGTTCTTTCAGGACATCTCCGTAAACCGTTCCAGACATTCCATAAAGGCCCTTCTTGAAATAAGGCCCGATCATGCCAATCTGAAGACGGACGGAAAGATACTAACCGTCTCCCCCAGTGAGATAAGACCGGGAGACACAATTGTTGTCAAACCGGGAGAGAAGATCCCTTTGGATGGAGAGGTCATAGAAGGGAGGTCCGGAGTGGATATGTCGCCGCTCACGGGAGAATCCGTACCTGTGGAGATAGGTCCCGGAGATACTGTCCTATCCGGAAGCATAAATGGCAGTGGGATGATAACAATAAAGGTCACAAAGGAACTGGAACAATCATCCATCTATCGGATTCTCGAGCTTGTGGAAAGTGCACGGAGCAAAAAATCGGAGACAGAGCAGTTCATAACAAAGTTTGCCAGATACTACACCCCTGCAGTGGTACTAGCTGCCCTCGGTGTCGCAATCCTGCCTCCGTTCCTCATCCCCGATGCCGGTTTTTCCGAGTGGATATACAGAGCTCTCGTGCTTTTGGTGATATCCTGTCCATGCGCTCTTGTCATAAGCATACCTCTCGGATATTTCGGGGGTGTCGGCCGTGCATCGAAAAGAGGCATCCTTGTCAAGGGATCGAAATATCTCGACACTCTGGCGGAGTTGGACACCGTTGTGTTCGATAAGACAGGAACGCTTACGAAGGGTGTGTTCAAAGTCACCTCCATAGTTCCCTCAAACGGGTTCACCGCAGAAGAAATTCTGAAGATGGCCGCATATGCCGAATCCGGTTCAACCCATCCGATAGCCGCATCCATAAGGGAAGCATATGGGAAGGATACAAATCCCGAATCCATTGAGGGATATCGGGAGATATCGGGACACGGAATAATAGTCAAGATGGACGGAAAGGAAATCATTGCGGGAAACGACAGAATCCTGCATCTCAGAGATATAGAACACGAAAACTGTCCGGTAAATGGCAGCGTGGTGCATCTTGCAGTTGACGGCACATATGCAGGATACATACTTATCTCGGACGAAGTGAAGAAGGATGCAAGGAAGGCGGTGAAAGAGCTTAAGAGGATGGGAATAAAGAGCATCATGCTAACGGGAGATAGTGCTGTGACAGCCGAAAGCATCGCGAGGAAACTCGAATTGGACAGGTATTTCGCAGAGCTCCTGCCGGAAGACAAACTGAAGATACTGGAGAATATAAAGAAAAATGCTCGCAAAGTGGCTTTTGTCGGAGACGGGATAAACGATGCTCCCGCAATCGCACGGGCCGATGTCGGCATCGCAATGGGCGGTCTCGGCTCCGAGGCAGCAATAGAGAGCTCGGATGTCGTCATAATGACGGATGCACCTTCGAAGGTCCCGGAAGCAATACGAATCGGCAGGAGAACGAGGAACATAGTGCTGGAGAACATAGGCTTTGCAATCACGGTGAAGATGCTTTTCATCTCATTGGGTATCGTGGGTATGGCCACGATGTGGGAAGCGGTATTTGTGGATGTGGGTGTGGCGCTGATAGCGGTCTTCAATGCCCTGAGAATCCTGATATAGTACGAATCCCACTTTTTCCATACGGAAGCCATATCTTCAGAGAATATCTTCGTTTTTACCCGTACTCTCCCCTCTCTTCATTAGAAAAATACAAATACGGCACCCGGTTTAGTGCGAAATATCCCGGCTTAGCTCAGTCTGGCCAGAGCGGCGGACTGTAGTGTGTCACCGGAGAAATCCGGAATCCGCCGAAATCCGCAGGCCCCCGGTTCGAATCCGGGAGCCGGGACCATCCCCTTCCCATCAATTCTTGCAAAAAGTTCATCTTCAATGGATTTTTGAGCTCTTCAGGTGATAAAAAATGGACACTGGAAGTACGGCATTCATGCTACTGGCAACGGCCCTTGTCATGCTCATGACACCGGGGCTGGCATTCTTCTATGGCGGGCTCGTGGGAAGGAAGAACACTCTCACCATAATGATGCAGAGCTTCGTGGCTCTCGCGTGGGCCACAATACTGTGGGTGACCGTGGGTTTCTCCATGGCATTCGGGAATGACATAAGCGGCATAGTCGGAGATGGAAAATACCTGTTCCTGAGCAACATATCCACAACTACGCCTTTCAACGGCCAGATACCTCTTCTCCTGTTCATGGTCTATCAGATGATGTTCGCCATAATCACACCCGCGCTCATAAGCGGCGCCTTCTCAAGAAGGGTGAGGTTCGGTCCGTATCTGGTGTTCATCACGCTCTGGCTCCTCTTTGTCTATTTCCCGCTGGTCCACATGGTCTGGGGCGGCGGCATATTCCAGCAGATGGGAGTCCTTGACTTCGGAGGTGGCATAGTCGTCCATGCAATAGCAGGATTTTCAGCGCTGGCATTTGTGTTCTTCATCGGAAAGAGGAAGTACACCGATGAGAAGGCACACAACCTTCCTCTCTTCACCCTCGGAGCGGCACTTCTGTGGTTCGGCTGGTTCGGATTCAACGCTGGAAACGCCTTTGCAGCCAATGAGGTGGCTGTTGTTGCCTTCGTGAATACGCAGATAGGTGCGGCATTCGCAGCAATGACATGGATGCTTCTGGACATAAAGTATCAGGGAAAGCCGAAGGTGGTCGGAATGCTTACAGGCGGCCTTGCAGGACTTGTGGTAACAACACCGACATCCGGATTCGTGACGCCCCAGGTCTCCATGCTTCTCGGAATCGTCGTGGCGCTCTGCTCGTACTTTGCGATAATGTACAAGAACAGCAGGGGATGGGATGACACCCTCGATGTATGGGGAGTACATGGCATAGGCGGTTTCATGGGAATAGTTCTGCTGGGTCTCTTCGCAAGCACATCTGTCAATCCCGAAGGAAGCAACGGCCTTCTCTACGGTGGAGCGGATTTCTTCGTGGTCCAGGTCGTGGCCGTCAGCGTGGCCGCGGCATACGCATTCTTCTTTACATACGGTTCTCTCCGGCTCATAAACCGGTTCATGCCCGTCAGGGTGAGCGACGAGGTCGAGAGGGACGGACTGGATGACGCGGAGTTCGGCGAGGAAGCATACGCATAAACCCATTTTCAATCCTTTTTCTCACACTTTTTCGTGCTCCGTTGCATAACTCATACCGAGCTATGCGAGATAAGAGCGCCATAA
>CAYYXK010000068.1:0-3669 GCA_964475625.1 uncultured Thermoplasmata archaeon
TCAGACTTCCAATGAAGATACCCCGCAGCTTGCTGCGGTTGGGTTCTTCATTTAATACCACCAATTTCATTTCCTTCGTCTAATAGTGATAGGGCTGAAGGAGTACAATCCTTATTAGTGTACTTTAAAGAGGATTATTATAATTTCAATTACACACTATCCATTGAAAATCTGACCAAGAATGGATATAAAGCAATTGCATGTGATGGACATAATGAGGCATATGATTGGTGCATACAGGTTGAATGGCCGATACCCGATACCGATTACGCCCAGCAATATGTCTCTTTATTAAATGTGACCTTCTATGGATATGAACCCAAGAACAACACCACGAAATCATATGTGGTTGTTGGTTTTGGAACTCCTATTGTAGTAGATGGACCTGAGAAAAAAGAAATAGATAAAGAACTGGCAAGACAGGCTGCAGAGGAACTGGCGAAAATTGTGGGTGTGTCGCTAGATTGGGAGAGACACGTATATACTATTGCATGGATGACGATGACTTCGGAGGGATATTATGAGGAAAAGTAAGGTTCTTGGAAAATGTGCAGATGATAAAATGCAGAAACAGAACGGTGTGGAGGAAAATGAGTCGCCAGAAGATGCAACGAAAGAATCGAGGATAAGGAAAGCTGTGGGGGTTGCGGGAATTCTTCTCGCTTCGTTGCCTTTCGTTATCGGAATAGCTGTTGTTACGGGACATGCACCTGCAATATTGTTTGAAATGTTCTTCAACACCGATTCAAACAGCAGCTTATTTTCGATAATCGCTCTTTCCATAACATACATAGCAATTCCCGCGCTACTGTCCGCCATCCTGGTATATCCATACGCATTTCATAAGGGCATCAAACTGTATAAGATAATCTATGCACTGGATACATTCCTGATGTGCTGGTCTGTGATTCCACCATTGCTGTGGGCGATGGTGGCTCCAATGTAAAAGACAGAGGGTCGGACTACGCATCTTTCAGTGATACTTCAAATACACAATCACAAAGAAAAATATCATTCCGACAATCCAGAGAATCGTCCCTATTCGGTATGAAAGGCTCAGCAAAAGGCCTAGTTTCGCCTTCTTCTCCCGTTCTTCCCTGTATTTCTCGGACAGGGCCTTCCTTACCATGATATCACCGGAGTGCCGCGGGCCGGGCTCGAACCGGCGACTTCCAGATCTTCAGTCTGGCACTCTCCCAACTGAGTTACCGCGGCTTGGAGTGTGCATTCCCGTGGCATATTTGAATTTTACCCTTAGAACGAGAGTATGAAGCCTATCAGTATGGGCACCATCATGCTCAGTATCACGCCGTTGTAGAGCGCTCCCAACACATATTCCTCTCCCGAGAACCGTGTTATCATCGGCATCGTCGTGTCCATGGCCGTGGCCCCGCCCATCGCCATAGGGATGAGCGCTCCCTTCTTTCCTTTCATGAACGGAATGAGAATGAAGCTCAGTATCTCTCTTCCGATGTTCGAGAGGAACGCAAGGGCACCCCACATCGGAGATACGAGGGAGAGCATGGGGCCTGCGAGAGAATACCATCCGAGGCCTGCCGCAACTGCCAGAGATATCTTCAGAGGAACACCTGTTATGATACCCCCGAGGATTCCGCCGAAGAGCGCTCCTCCTATGGAAAACACCGGAAGAAGCAGGACATCTTTCTTCAGCACCTTCAATGCCCTTTTCAGCGTCCCGGTGTTCGCTCCGACAGATACGCCTATGACGAAGATGAGTATATAGAGAAATATCTGCCCGTAAAGGGAGTATGAGTTCGAGAACGAAGGGAAGAACACGCCGAGCATCAGTCCCCCGGTCAGTGCCAGAAGCACATATCTAATCAGATACCCACCTCCCCCAGAGATGTGCGAATAAAACGGATCCTGAAACGCTGAATACTAGGAAAACCAAGGATTGAATACCTACGGAAAGAGCGGATTCCCTTATCGCTTCGCTGCTCCCTATCGATGCTCCCATGAAGAATATCATAAGAAGAACGCTTGCGTTGAGCGGAGTATCGCCTCCGAACTCTTTTCCCCTGTTCTTCAGAATGATACCGAGCACTATGCCGATGGAGAATAGCAGCAGGAGATATATCACGGCGGGGAATCACGCATGCTTTAAATCTTCCTTCTTCTTCCCATTCCGCGAGCGGAGCCTCCCCCCATGCCTCTTCCGCCTCCTCTTTTCATACCGCGGAGCAGGGGGTTCTCGCTGTTGGGCCGTATCGAATCAGTAGGGCATTTTTCAATGCATTTATGGCAGTTTATGCACTTTTCCTGAACTATGTATGCTTTATCTCCCTGCATTATTATGGCGCCCTCTACCGGACAGACATTCATGCATAGTTTACAGCCTACGCAGGATTCCTGCTTTACCCAGGGCATCACTTACCTACCGTTTCGATGACCTTATCGACTATTGCCATGAACGCCTTTGCCGTCTCCGAATCTTTAAGGTCCTCAAGGAACGGTATTCCGGCATCTTCGTCCTCAACAATCTTGGGCTCGATAGGGACCTTTCCGAGGAATGGGACACCCAGTTCCTCCGCGGCCTTTTCACCGCCGCCTTCTTTGAAGAGATATATCTTCTTGCCGCAGTGAGGGCAGACAAGTCCGCTCATGTTCTCCACCACACCTATGACAGGCAGTTTTATCTGTTTAGAGAAGTTCACTGCCTTTCTGGAGTCGAGAAGGGCGACTTCCTGAGGTGTCGTAACGATTATCGAGCCGTCCACTCCGGGAATCTTCTGCGCAATGGTGAGCGCTTCGTCCCCTGTTCCGGGAGGCATATCTATTATGAGGTATTCCAGCTCTCCCCATTCCACATCTCTCACGAACTGCTCAATGGCCCCAGATACCAGCGGACCTCTCCAGATAACAGGTGCATCGGGGTCTATCAGGAATGCCATGGACATGACCTTTATCCCGTAATCATCTCCGAGAGGCATATATATGGGTATTATCTGGTTATCTTTCACTTCCGGTCTGGTATTGTCCATACCCAGCATTTTAGGCACATTTGGCCCGTGTATGTCTGCATCGAGTATTCCGATATTCTTCTTGGTCTTATGTGCAAGGGCGAATGCAAGGTTGACGGCGACGGTCGTCTTTCCGACTCCGCCTTTTCCACTCATAACAACTATCTTGTTCCTTATGTTCGAGAGTTTTTTCACCATTTTCATCTGGTCGCTTATCGCCTTGAACTGAAGATTGTCTTTCTGGTCTGCCATAGACTCACCACCCCCCTCGAATTCGTCGGGTATAAAAAGGATTTTGCCGAAATCTGTTACCCACCAAGGACATTCCACAGCATATCTGCGATTGCAGCTCCAAAAAGCACAAAAAGAAATCCGATACCCGTACCTAACAGCAGGATAAGCGCATTTTCCTTGACCTCGTAAGCCTTCTTTCTTCCATGAGGAGAATACCACCCATCATCGTTCCATACACTCCCGCAATGCCTCCAAGAAACAGCAGCGGCGCTCCTCAGAAGATGGTCCCGATGATTATTCCTTGTATCGCTCCGAGAAGGAAGAAATGCCCTGAAGACATTGAGATCATGCGATTTATTATCAAAAGTGATAACGCTATCATAAGAAAGATAGGGATTGATTTAATTAATATACCCCGCAGCTTGCTGCGGCTGGGACAGCATAGGCAGATAAC
>CAYYXK010000069.1:0-3199 GCA_964475625.1 uncultured Thermoplasmata archaeon
CAGACTTCCAATGAAGATACCCCGCAGCTTGCTGCGGTTGGGTTCTTCATTTTTCTTTAAAAGAATACACATGATCTAACAAGGGCAAAAGTTAAGGTTAAGAAAACCTGTCTATATTTTTTCAATTCTCACTAAAGCAGCGAGTAAATGCCGACATCCTGATTCTGACTGCAGTATGGACATTTCTTGGTTCCGGGCGGTAAGGGCATATCACACCGAATGCAATGACCTTTTGCTCTCCTTTCCGTGATTGCCTTTCTTCTGTTTTCCATTAGTTCCGGATGTTCTTTCAATACTTTCATTGAAGCAGCATTGGGTTCGAAAACGGATAAACCTCCTGCAATACCGATAGCACTCAATACCGAGACTCCGAAAAAGAAAAGCGTGTTGATTATCAGATCTTTAATCGGAATATCTGGAGAATAGGTGATATACATTGTGAAAACGAACAATCCTGCTCCAACTGCAATTCCCAGGGGTATTCCTATTTTCGTATGGTTTGTATGGTCAACCTCAAAAACACGTAATTCATTTCCACAGATAGGGCATTTTGTGGTATATTTACGGATAATCTCAAATTTAAAACCTTCTCTATCCATAAACTGATGACAGTGCTCGCAGTAATACAATTTTGGCATTTTATCGCCTCCCCGGGAGTTCAGAATTCATGCCTGTGCATCTCTTTTATTCTTAAAATGTTTTTGGTCGCACGCCATCTTTTTAATCCCATGTGCATTGCGGTGTGATGAAGCTCAGGTTCATAACAGGGAACGAGAACAAGGTGAAGGAAGCGAGCGAGAGGCTGAAGGAACTCGGCTTCGAGGTCGTTCAGGACAATATGAGCCCTCCGGAGGTGCAGGCGGATACGCTGGAAGATGTCGCGCTGTTCTCCGCCGGATGGGTGGTCGAGAGGTCGCCGGAACCTTTTTTTCTGGAGGATGCGGGCTTTTTCGTGGACTATCTGAACGGTTTTCCCGGCGTGTATTCCGCCTATGTTTTCGATACCATAGGATACGAAGGAATTCTACGGCTTCTTTCCTCTGAAAATGAGAGAAGCGCGAGGTTCGAGGCAGTCATAGCCTACTGGGACGGAAAGGAGTTTCACACCTTCAAAGGGGTAGTCAAAGGCAATGTATCGAGAAAGCCACGGGGAGAGAACGGTTTTGGCTACGACCCGATATTCGTTCCCGAAGGAGAGGAAAGAACATTTGCGGAGATGAGCGCGCAGGAGAAGAACAGCATGTCCCACAGGGGGAGAGCTCTCGATAAAATGGCGGAATGGCTGAAAAAGAACAGCGAGTGAGTTTCCGGAGGAAAAGAGACAGCAGGCAGGAAGCAACAGTGCGGCTGCCGGGAGGAGAAAAATTCCCGGGAATTTTGCGACTATGCCTCTTTTTGAAGAAAAGAGACAGCAGGCAGGAACCGACAGTGCGGCTGCCGGGATTCGAACCCGGGCAAGAGGCTTGGGAAGCCCCTATCCTAACCAGCTAGATCACAGCCGCATCTGCCGGAGCATAGAGATGAGGCATATAAAGATTTCAGGTGGGAAAGTTTAATATGCTTTGAGATGATGATATGGCGATAACATGGGCGACCCGGAAGACATGGTAAAGGAGATAATGAAGAACACAGGAAGCACACTCCAGATAGAGAATCTCATGATGGAATCCTTCCGAGACATACTGAAAGATGAGATAAAGAGCCGGATGCAGGAGAGTCTTGAGCGGAATACAGATATACGAAGGGACATAAGCGAAGCCATAGACATACTCATGGAAGCGCGTCTGAAGGAGGCATTAGCCCTTATGAAGCTCGCCAAGGCATCGACGAAACTGGGCGTCGAATCCACACCTCCTGATGTCAGGAGCGAAATGATACGCTCATTTACAGCGCTCTTCGAGAAGGAACTGGGCGAACTCTTGGAAAAGACACTCTGACCGAAAGTTTGATATAAAGAAGATTTTAAGGGGTGCTGAAATCGTGCGCATTTCCATCATCCCCCATGATTTCTCAACAATCTGAATGCTCCCGTAGTGTCACTAACTCTCTTCGAGAGTTCTGGTCGCAGAGCAAGCTCTGCTCACACGAACTCCTTTCAGGAGTTCTGCTCGTGCCGGCGTAACGGCACTCGTACGGACTCCGTCGAGGAGTCCTAGTCGCACGGGCGTTACCGTGCTCCAGCGGCCAATCATGCGGGCCTGAAAACCCATTAACAATCCGAATGCTCCCGTAGTGTAGCGGCCAATCATGCGGGCCTCTCGAGCCCGCGACCCGGGTTCAAATCCCGGCGGGAGCATTTATATTATAGTCCAAATCCCCCAGTGCCTTTTAGGTATATTCCTAAGAGGCATTTGGGAAATCTATTCCACCCATAGTGCAAGTGTTATATTAAGGTTTCGACTAACGATGACAAAAACCGACTTTCATTTTAGATGAATGATATGCAACCCTTATTGACACTTCATCGGCACCATGGGACACCTCATCACGACCCTATTGATGAGAAACAGAGTCCCATGGCGGCGATGGCCTTTGTCAAATGTCTTCTTTTTCTACTGATTCTTTACTCTTCACCTCCATTGTCTTCTATCTCGAGGAAGAGCCCCATGTCTTCAAGCTTCCTGATATCCTCCTCATTCTTCATGAGGATGGGCAGGGTTTCCTCTTCATTCTCAGTTTCTTCCTCTTCGTCAGCACTGTCTTCTTCGTCGTCTATGGCGTCAGCAAAGATGAGGAGAGCACGAGCCAGCTTTCTGGCCGTCTCCGGATCCTCTATCTGGACGCATGTCTCTTCTGTATCTGTACATTCACTATCGGCTGTAGCCTCCAGTTCGACGTGGACGCTGTATTCTCCGTCGTCCTGCATTTCCACAACATAGTAGAGAACGAGATCATCCTCGAACTCTACGTAGGCCGGACACAGCCTTTTTCTTTGGTTTTTTGTTTTTGGTTTCATTGGCTTACCTCTGTCTCCGTACTTTTGCGGAGACAATACCCACATGACTTAGGAGAATATAAACTTTTTGTATGCATAATAATACAAAACTGTACAAAAAGGCATATGCAAAAAGGCATATGCAGAAATACATCAAAGTGTGCAAAAAGGCATATTATTATGCCTAAAACCTTCTGTTAAGGGCGTTTTAGGTTTAGATGCGTTTTAGGAACCGGGTGGAAAATTCGGCTCACGCCCATGATT
>CAYYXK010000070.1:0-3061 GCA_964475625.1 uncultured Thermoplasmata archaeon
AAATTAAGTGTAATAAAACCCGTACTGCTCATAGCCACGACCGTTATATTTTTCTCAGTACCTCTGCAATCTCTCCTGCCACGCTTATCTCGCTGTACTTCGACTCTATGGTGTCGGTTGACATGAAGCCGTCCGTGGATTTCGTGAGGCGCTCTATCGCAGGACCGATGAAAAGGCCGTGGGTGCATATCGCATAGACCTCCTTTGCACCCGATTTCTTCAGCATCTCCGAGGCTCTGGCTATGGTGCCTCCCGTTGAAATGATGTCATCCACTATGGCGACTCTTTTTCCCTCCACATCAAGGGGTTTTTCCTCCATTTCGACCTCTGTTCCCGAAAGCCTCGTCTTGTCCAGATGGTCGAAGGGAACCTTCATTATGTCAGCCACGGCCTCGGCACGGTGGAGCGCCCCCTTATCCGGTGAAAGAACGAAGTCTATGCCCATCTCGGAGAGTTTTTCGGCTATGGAGTTCGAGGGAAGTATGTTCTCCGCAATGTTGCGGTACCACTCGAATACATGAGGCGCATGGATGTCCACGGTGATAAGACGGTCCGTCATCTCCCCCAGCATCTTCATTATCGCTCTGGCGCTCACGGCCTCCCCTTCGAGGAAGACCTTGTCCTGCCGGGAGTATGCGAAATATGGTATCACAAGGGTTATGGAATTTGCGGGAGAGAGAGCGTCCAGAAGGAAGAATGTCTCGAGAAGCGACGAATCGGGCTTCGTGGTGCTTATGAGGGCCACATCCTCTCCGCTTATGTCGCCCTTTATGCGGTGATACTGCTCGCCGTCCGGAAAGACCTTGTGCTCCACCTCAAGGGATTCCACTCCGAGCTTCTCCGCAACCTTCTTTCCGAGCATGGGTGATGACGAGCCATAGACCAGCTTCATGCGCCTGCATGGATTTACATATTTTATGCCTTCGCTCCTGCAAACTTTTATACTCCGAAAGCCTATGGGGTGGCGATGGCGGACGAAAGGCTGGAGTTCTTTGCAAAAGGATACAAAAAAGGCCTCGAAGAGGCTTGGAACGAGATTATGAAGGAAGGCTCCTCAGGATACTCCATAACCGAGCTCAGAATGGTCCTGAAGGCGAAGATGAGCACCATAGACCGTAGGGTCGAGGCACAGGTGAACCTTCTGAGGAACGAGCTCGGAATAGAGGAAGAGAAAGAAGGCGGGAGTTCCGGGCCGGAGGAGCTCATCGAGGGATGCAGTTATCTCGTGAAGGAGCCGAGGCCGAAGATAAGCTTCCTGCTTTTCGACCATCTCATGAAGCGGGAGCACCCCGGCCTCTGCATAAGCCGCCAGAGCAAGGACATCATCCTGAGAAGGCATCGTATAGGTGATTTCACCCACATAAAGCTGGGAACATCCGAATCCGAGAGCATGCCGACATCCGCGCTCGGTGTGGGCGGGAGCGTTTCGGCCACTGCGAACCTTACCAAGCTCTATGGAAAGATAACGAACTTCATGGAGCGGAACCCCGGAGCCGTCATACTCATGGACGGAACAGTAGAGTATCTGATAACGGAGAACGATTTCCAGAAGGTGCTGAAGTTCATACAGAAGCTCAACGATGTGGTGGAAAGGACCTCCGCATATCTTTTCATAGGCATATCCCCGGATTCTCTGAAGAAGCAGGACATGGCGGCCCTTGAGAGGGAGACCACGGACACATTTTCAGAGGACGACGCATGATACTCCTGAAGAACGGCCTTATAGTCGCGCAGGACGGGGAGCGCAGGATATTCAGAGGAGATGTGCTGATAGACGGCGACAGGATAGCCCGTATTGCTAAGAACATAGAGGAAAGAGCGGATGAGACCATAGACTGCACCGGGGACATAATCGCTCCCGGACTGATAAACACACACGGCCATGTCTCGATGGCGATAATGAGGTCCTCGGCCGACGACCTTCAACTGCATGATTTTCTGGACAGGACATTCGCAATGGATGCGAAGCGAACCAGACAGGATGTGTTCTGGGGTTCCATGCTAGGAATTCTGGAGATGATAAGAACTGGAACCACATCCTTCGTTGACCTCTACTATTGGGAGGATGAGGTGGCGAAGGCGGTGAAGGAAACAGGCATCCGGGGTTTTTTGGCATGGGCGACCCTTGATGAAGAGTTCACAACGCAGGAAGGAAACCCTCTCAGCAATGCGGAGCACTTCATAAAGAGCCATTCGGACATGGAGAGGATATACCCGATGGTGGGCATACAGGGCGTCTATGCGGCATCGAAAGAGACGTGGATGGGCGCAAAGCAGGTCGCCCTGGAACACGGAACCATGACCCATTTCCACCTCTCGGAAACGAGGAAGGAGGTATATGAGCATCAGGCGAAGACAGGTAAAAGGCCGGCCGAGTGGCTGGACGACATCGGATTCCTCGGAGATGAGAGCCTTGCGGCCCACGGTGTCTGGCTGACGGTCAATGAGATACGAAGGCTTGCGAGGAACGGAGCGAAGATATCACACAACCCGACATCGAATATGAAGCTGGCGACAGGAGGATATGCACCCCTGCCAGAGATGTTCAGGGAAGGTGTGAGTGTTTCCCTCGGAACCGATGGATGCGCAACGAATAACAACCTTGACCTCATGGAGGAGATGAAGTTCGCCGCAATAATGCACAAGGCCCACAGATGGGATGCAACGGTTATTCCCGCTCAGAAGGCTCTGGATATGGCCACCATAGACGGTGCGAAAGCACTTTGCATGGAGGAAATAGGCTCAATCGAGGAGGGAAAGAAGGCGGACATCATCATACTTGACGGCAATGTCCCGGAAGCTATTCCCTTGACGGATGAAACCGTGGTCCCGAACCTCGTCTATTCGATGAGAGGGGATTCCGTGAAGCACAGCATCATAGACGGAAAGATTGTTATGCGGGACAGAAAGGTATTTTTCGATGAGGAAACCGTGAAAAGGAGAGCGCAGGAGCTCGGGGAGAGATTGATCTCTCGACAGATATAACACGATTCTCCATTCTATTTCTTAAATGAAGAACCCAACCGCAGCAAGCTGCGGGGTATCTTCATTGGAAGTCTGA
>CAYYXK010000071.1:0-2715 GCA_964475625.1 uncultured Thermoplasmata archaeon
TTTCACTCATCCCACCCATAGCTTTCTGCTTATTTACCAAAAAGTATGGCACCATAGCTTATAAAACTGTTTGTGCAACAGAGCATGTTTATCACTGAAAATTTTGAATCTTTCACGGAACATCCGCAACCTTATTATGCTCATAACGATTGCACCGTCATGAAACCGGAAGATCTTGATATGCTGAGAAGGCTCGCCCTGACGCCGGGGGTGAGCGGCTTTGAGTCCACGATAGCGACCGAGATAAGGACCATAATAGAGGACTATGTGCCCGACGGAAGCATAAGGGTGGACAACATAGGAAACCTGATAGTGGAAATCGGAGAAGGAGATAAGCACCTCGTGATGGCGGCTCACATGGACGAGATAGGTATGGTGGTCTCCAACATAGAGAAGGACGGAACCCTTAGGATAAGGACCGTTGGCGGAGTTGATGCGAGGACCATACTCGCAAGAGAAGTCGTTGTTTACACGGAAAAAGGACCTGTCCCCGGAGTTATCGGCATAAAGGCTCCGCACCTGACGCTGAACCCCGAAGAGGCAAAAAAGGTCCAGAAATACGAGACCATGAGGGTGGATGTCGGCACCAGAAGCAGAGAGGAAACAGAGGCCCTCGGAATAAAGATACTTGACCCGATAACCGTGAAAAAGGACTTCGATGTGATGAACGGGAAGTACATCATAAGCAGGGCCCTCGACAACAGGGTGGGAGTCTATGGTCTGATACAGGCGCTCAAAATCCTCTCGAAGGAGAAACTGGACAAGAAAATAACATTTGTCTGGACGGTTCAGGAGGAGATAGGGCTGCGGGGTGCGATTGTGGTGTCCAACACGATGAATCCTGACTGGGCGATAGCGGTGGACACATACACGACGACTGATGCACCGGATATGCCAACGCACCTCGTGCCGATAGTCCTTGGGAAAGGGCCCGTATTCAGGATACTGGACGGCAGGTTCATAGCAGCAGAGGCCATAAGGAAGAAGGTGGAGACCATAGCCGGAGCTGCAGGAGTTCCATATCAGAAAGGTCTGACCGGAGGAACGACGGACGCATCTGCCATGCAGGAAACAGGCTCGGCGGTCATACCGATCGGAGTTCCAATGAGATACACTCATTCACCGGTGGAAGTCGTGCATTCGGATGACATAGATAACTTCGTTAACATGCTGGTGGCAGTGGCAAAAGGGCTTAACTGAGCGAAAACCTTTATCTTACCCCTTCTTTTTCCATAATCATGGGCGACACTGAGGGCATCATCGCGTACATACTCTCAAAGCTCGGGAAGAGCAACACATTCAGGCTTAGCAGGATACTTCTGATGCTGGATTTCGAGTGGGAGAAAACCCATGGAACAAGGAGAACTTCGCTCCACTACGGCCTTTTCCCGCCTGCGTTCTATGTGGAGGAATTTCCGGACATGCTCCTCAACATGGAATCCGTTGAAAAGGTCATGGAGAAGGATGATAAAGGCATAGAGCGCGGAGTCTTCGTTTATCACGGTAAAACACCTGAAATAGATGATGAGACAAAAGAGCTTCTGGACAGTATAATCGAGAGAACAAGCAGTATGGACGACCACGCGCTCAATTCCGAACTTGTGAACGGCGAGGAGTATCGGAAGGCGCTCAAAGGCTGACTACTTATATGCTGACTTCCTTGGCAATATCTGTATCACATAGATTGTGTCTCTCTGAAGCGCTATGATTATCCTGTATGCCCCCACCCTTATGCGGTATTTTGCTTTCATACCCTTAAGTTTTAGAACATCAAGATGTTCGGGAAATGTTTCAAGTCTTCGAATAGCTTTCTTTATACGATTTTTTCTCCGGTTCAGGGATGTTTTTAAGGGATTTGAGTGCGCTTTTCTCTATACGAACTTCATACTTCATCGATGGCCTCCAGAGGAAGGAATTCCTGGGTGCCGTTTCTCTTCTTTTCAAGGTATTCCTTTATGGCGAGAAGTTCGTCCTCCATGGGTTCGTCCTCTTCGATGAACAGTATCTCCTCCATTTTCTCAACCTTTTCAAGTATCAGATCCACCTTCTCCTCAAGAGTCTTTGCCTGCATGGTTATTGATTGTTATTTCTGGTATTAAAAGTTTAGCACCCTTTTGTTTAAAGAGGTAGCCCCGGGGAGACTCGAACTCCCGTCGCCGGATCCAAAGTCCGGCATGATTGACCGCTACACTACGGGGCTGTTTTGCTTGCAAAGAGGTTTAAGATATGCGGTCGGGATGATTGGCCGCTCGAGCAACCATACTTTGTTGCGAGCAGACCTTCCGAAGGAAGGTCGTGACACTACGGGGCTGTTTTGTTTAATTCGTTTCAAGGCCCAGCATTTCATCTCCATATTTAAGCATTAAGCCCTTTATGAAAAGAAGAAGTGGGCCCGGAGAGATTTGAACTCTCGACCTCCCGGTTATCAGCCGGGCGCTCCAACCAAGCTAAGCTACGGGCCCATTTGGATTGCGTATGAAAGGGTTTTTCAGTCCGCAGTTCAGCCGGGCGCTCCGAAGTAAAGCGGAGCTTTGCGAGGCACGACCTTCGTAAGAAGCAGGACCTTCTTCTTGAAGGGCAGTGCCAACCAAGCTAAGCTACGGGCCCATTGGATTATGATAGGACAGGAAAAGGGACCTCCTTTTTAAATTTACGGTTAGAGTGCTCCGTTGCATAACTCATACCGAGCTATGCGAGATAAGAGCGCCATAACTC
>CAYYXK010000072.1:0-2380 GCA_964475625.1 uncultured Thermoplasmata archaeon
CTAAAAACCGTGTAAAAACACGGTTTAAGCATTCAACTTAAAATATAATGCGGGTGCCGGGATTTGAACCCGGGTTAGAAGCTTGGCAAGCTCCAGTGATAACCAGCTACACTACACCCGCACTATGGTGTATGGCCTGACAAAAAGGCGTGGTTTAAAAGATTTTCTGATTAACCGACCACTTTGTTCAGTTCCATAAGGAACTCATCGAATTTCTTCTCTATAACATTCATTTTATTTTCAATGCTTTCAATCGTATCTCCATCCTGAACGAAGCTCATGAACTCATCGAGGTTGTGTACCGCTTTCTTGAGTTTTTTGAGTTCTTCGAGCGCTTCTTTGTTCCCTTCATCGATCTTGTCCAGAAGCTCTATTATCTTTTCCTCAACTTTCTGTATTATATCGTCCATGTTCACGACATCATTTCAAGGTTAATTAATCCTTCTTTCCAATTCTCACCTTTACCGCAACTCCTCTGTCGAAGGAGAGGGCCTCTTCCCTGTTGAGTATTACTTGGCCGACACCTAGGATTTCGTCCTTTCCATTGACAACGATACACTCATCCGTGGGTCTGAGGTCTTCGTCCATATCCGCCACGAACCTTGCAAACACATTCTTTCCGTCGCGTATGAACTCATCGCCATCCGAAACCACGACACGATATCTGGGATATTCCGCACGGTGGAGTCTCTCCGCACCTGCGAGCTTAAGTGTGAAAAGCCCGTCCTCTGCTCTAAGGGAAAGAACATGTTCGCCATTCACCATGACATTCCGAATCTTTCCGGTCTTTTTTGACTTGACAACGGTCATTTCTCCCTCTAAAAGGAGCGCCGCGCCCTCGTCTCCGAACTGGAATCTGGCTATCGCTTTAACCTGTTCGGCATCCCAATCCCCTATTTTACTGGCTTCGCCCCCTTCCATGGATTTCATGCGCTCTCTGACTTCACCATCGATTCTTTTCGGGAATATGGACTGGCCGAACGGATATGTGGAATCGAGTTCGATGGGAAGGGGTCCGAACGGAGATGCTATCCCAAGCCTTTCTTTCGTCCTCACGAGTTCCGAATATGCCCGTGAATAGGGGTGTTCAGCCTCCGGAAGAAACCTTCTTTTTCCATCCATGGCAATATTTTCGGCATCCTTCGACGCCCTGGCTATGCCCGGCCTATTCAGGCTCTCCCACCCGGTGTATAGGAATGTGCTTCTTCTTGTTCTGGGCTCATATCTCTCGAGATACTCGCTGTAATGGCTTATCGTGCGGAGCGCATCCAGAAGTTCCGGCCTTACCCTCGCGCGCTCTTCAACCATTTCCCAGAGGTTTCCCCTTCTTATGGCGACCTTTACCCTGCGAATCTCGGTGAACGAGACGTAGAGGTTGTGCAGGGCGAGAAGCCTGTCCCTCTCATTCTTCGGCATATCTTTCAGTTCTTTAGGAGTATATTCGGAACAGACCGGACAGGAACAGGGAAATTCTTCCATTTTTTCCAGCTTTTCAGTGCCCCATGGGAACATCATTCTGCCATCATAGGCATACTTCGCATAGGAGGAGGAATCGAATAGGTCGCATCCCAGCAGTGCCGCAAGCGGAAATAGCATCGGGTGGCCGGCACCGAAGAGATGAACGGGGCGGGAGGGGTTGAGACCTTTTTTGGAGGATATTATGACTCTTACAAGGTCCGCATACCGGTAATTCTCCATAAGAGGAACCACGCCGCCGATAGGGTGCATTGCAAAACCGAGTGATGACATGAGATCCGCACTCTTCTCCCTCAAATCCTCATAGATGCTACCCTGTACCGGCCCTGCAAGATTCATATCCGGGTGTTTTTTAACGGCTTCCTTTCCACGCTCATAGGTCACATCGACGGAGTGTTTTGCCTTATCGTATGTGAAATGCGGTTCCGAGAATATGTCCAGAATGGTGGCGATATCAACACCGATCTCCTTCTGAAATCCCACAACATCAAGATTGGTCGTACGGACATTTCCGTACATATGTCCCTGAAAGGCTCCCGAATCGGTCATAACGGGCCTGTCAGTCTCGATTATGGAATGCACGCCCTCTTTTTTAGCCTTTTCCCGGAGATTTTCGCTGTTCATGATTATGTACGAATTGGTAATGAACATCCGTGCGCCTATCTTTTCCATTTCTTCTGTACTGATAAAATTTATGTTCGGGTTTATCACCGGCATGAGCGTGGGCGTCTCCACCTTTCCGTGAGGGAGCTCAAACTCGCCGATTCTGGCAAGACCGTCTCTTTTCTTTATCTGGAACACAGGGGGGCATCGCATCGCTTATTTATCTTTTGATGTCTGCTCTTCGTCTTGTTGAGTACAGTTATTTTTTCGCTTACTTAAACACATCGCTAATTCCTCCTTT
>CAYYXK010000073.1:0-2081 GCA_964475625.1 uncultured Thermoplasmata archaeon
TGTATGTATGGACTATCTTCCCCCCATACCCTTTATATCCGTCCCCGAAATCCCACGCATACGAAACTATCGAGCCATCCGGGTCATATGACCGTGAGGCATCGAATGATATTTCTTCATCCTCTTTTGCAATGAAGGAATCATCATTCAGAACTATGATTGGAGCCAGATTCCTCACTATGACTTTTGATGTGGCGATATCCATCTTTCCATTGGATGCGTTTACAAATAGTGTAACATAATATATTCCTTCCGTTGTGAAAGTGTGTTCTATCTTATCCATGTCTCTCCCCGATTCCGTTTGAGAACCATCGAGGAAGTGCCATGAATATGTCAATCCGTCTCCTGTGCTCTGAGATGCATCGAAAGTAACGTTTTCTCCCGGTGATATCGTTATTTCTGGCGGACTTAATCTCGCGGTCGGGGGCTCCCCCCATACGAACACACTGAGACCGTAAGAGCTCATTATGAAAACAGCGATTAGTGCCGGTATCTTATATCTCATCGGAACTCTCCTCAATCTGCTGATACTTCTTGCCACACGCTCACCGGAGGAAGATAGAAGAACGGGTATTTAAGATTATCGGCACATCAATGTTATTACATCCTAGTTCACCTTGAACCTCAGGATTCCGGCTATGCCGCTGAATGCACGGTAAAGCAGCTCACCCTCCTCGGAATCCCTCGATATGAGCATTATCTTCGTTCCCATGCTCTCCGCAAGCTCGTAAAAATACTCGACGATGTCCTTTTTTTCCAGAATGGTGATGTTTGTCGAGCCGCATTTGGGACATTTCATGTTTCCATCCCTCATGCTTTTCTCTCCTTCACATCCGCAGGATCCGCATTTGAAGCGCACCCAGTCCCTTTCCAGTCCTTCGGATATAAGCAGAAGGTCCACCGCCCCAAGCTGGAGAGCCTTTATCACATCTTTCTCACCATATACCGCAAGACCCCCGTCAGGCTTCTTTATCTCCTTCATGAGCCTTTCAACAGCTTTTTTCTCCTTTATCACATCCAGATTGGAGAGTACATCCTGCGCCTTTTCAACGAGCTCCCTCAGCCCGTATTCGTTGGTATATCCCGTATCGAAGAGATCTATGATCTTCTTTTTTATTTCATAATGTAGATAATCTTTTTTTGCGAAGAATTCCTTGGTTGAGTCCGGCCCACCTATCAGAACACCTTCAAGTTCCGGCTCTGCAAGAAAAGCTGCCGATGCTATCTCCCCCACCTTTGTGAAATACTCGTGAGCAGCGATCTCTATAAGCCTTTCGAACCTGAGCGAGGACTGGCCACCCTGATGGTGCTTGCTCGGCACTCTCGACTCTATGTGTTTGATAACGATTATCCTCTTTCCTTTCAGTATTCCAATGGACGCTTCACTGCGGTCTATGACTATCAGGCCGTAAGAGCTCTTGTCCGTCACCATATCTTTCAGCGGCTCCAGATAGAACTTGGAATCGCATCGGTAAAGGAAGGTGGTTATTGGCTCCGGCGGCTCGAGGATTTTGGCGACCATCTCGGTCTGGTCCGCTCCCTTTGCCACATACACCTTTGGATGACTACCAATTTTCTCCACATTCGCCCAGCTTCTTTTTTCACCTCCGTAATGTTGTGAATATCCCGCTGATATCGGTATGGCGGATAGTAGATTTTTCATTTTAGGTAGTGTATGAATCATTTCCCGACCTCTTATTTAAAAGCCTTCTAGCCATCAATAACAAAACTATCTCCATGATTCCGGATAAGAGATAAATCATTCCTAGCATAGTATTGGGATGATGAGCAAAGGGATAATCCTCGAGTGAGATATAGATTGTAGATACTATTGTGTTGATAAAGGAGACTGGAAAAGCGATAAGGATATCTCTTTTAGCACCGAATAGAACCCACGGAATCAGATTGATTAGAGAAATGCCGGACATCAGAAGGATGAACAAGAGATATGACACAGTACCCCAAAAAACATAGAAATATGGATAGAACAATCCTAAAAAGGCGACCATAATAATTACCCCCGCCCTCATGTATCTGCCCCGTCTTAACCTTAAAGTTGGGGGTTTTAGATTTTTAATGAA
>CAYYXK010000074.1:0-2027 GCA_964475625.1 uncultured Thermoplasmata archaeon
TCTGCCTATGCTGTCCCAGCCGCAGCAAGCTGCGGGGTATATTAATTAAATCAAACAAACTATATATAGCAAACAGGTCATATGGAAATGATGGACAAAAGAACAAAAATCCTGCTCACGGTACTTATCATGCTGTCGCTTATAACAACATCATCATACATCTATATTTCCGAAGAAAGTGATGAATACATGACAATAAAAGAAGCGGCGGAAAATGGAGCACTTAGCGCCACTCTTCCAAACGGTACCGTTTTTCATATGCAAGATAAGGTGATATACTCATATATTTTCAGACTTCCAGAAGCTTTGGAAGAACCGAGTCATACTGTTGATATGGAGAATATACGTACATATACCGCGGTATAGTTCGAGAGTTCTGGAGATTATGCAGTCATATTCTCTGGAGATAGAAAAAATGATTTTAAAGAAAACGCTATTGTAAAGTTCGATCTCAGGGCAAAGCAATATAAAGTCGGCAATGGCAACTTATCCAGCATAATTTTGTGCATAGAACCAGTATACAATCTGCATTTCCGAGTAGGCGGAGTTATAGATGCTATCCTCGATGAAAATTTCTCTTTCGTTTCAATGCATGTCAATTACACGGGAAACGACACATTCACACTGACCGTAAAAGACACATTGCTCCCCACTGATACGCCCATCTACTGGTCCACAGTATATTTCACAATTATACAAGAGGATTTTGACAATCCTGTCAATCCCGAAGTTCGGTTGTTCTCTTCCAGCGGTGAGTTTCTGGGAAACATAGGAAAAGAAAGCAATGCTTCCATCACAAAAGAAATAGAGAAAGGTGATTACATCGTAATCAGCAATATAACGGGCACCGTTTCATTCCATCTGTATGGAGATGCATTCTCTTCCTTTGACCCTCCGATGAAATACGATGATTCGGTTGATATTTTCCAGTCTGTGGTTCTCGCATATGCGGAACTGCGTATGCATGCTTAAAGCAGCGGCAGTTCCCCTGTTATCGCATCAATGCTCTCATTGGATGCCGGGCCTATCGCAAGGCATGTAACCGTTCCGGGTTCTATCTCAGTCAGTCCGGCGTCTGAGATGAGCGCAGTGGTCAGTCCCGCGTTCTCCGCCTGCGCCTTCAGTTCATAGAGGTCTCTGAGGGTTTTCACCTTTACGACCACCTTCTTCTGCCCCTCGGCATACCATTTCCTGAAACGGATGGGATGCTGTTTCTTGCATGAGAGCGCTGCGGATACAGCGGCATGGGCAACCTGCACAGCCGTCTTTCCCTTTGATAGGTTCAGGTCTGTCCTTACGGCTATGATCATTTTATTCTTGAACTCCATCGAAATCCCCGCTCTCCACCTTCTCTTCCAGTTCCTTCATCCGGAGGTCTATCTCTTCCAGCCTGTGGGTGGCCTCCTCCTTCTTCGTCTGATAGTATTTCCTCATGCTTCTGGAAGAGGAGCGCTCTTTGATCCTGTACTCTTTGATGAGTCTCTTGATTTTCGCTCTCTCGGCCGCCAACTCTTCAAGCTCTTTCAGTGCTTTGTTCTTCATCTTCTCAACGCTGGGTGTGTAGGGCGGAGCCTCGCGGTAGAGCGCAGGATGAATTATGCCCAGAAGGGGATATGCACCCCGATACCAGCCGATGACGAACAGGATTCCGGATATGCTCCAGAGAGATATGGATATGTATGGTTCCTGCATCATTCCGACTCCGTTGGGATAGAATCCGAAGGTACGGCTCAGCTCGTTGAGGAAGAAGCCGTTGAATATGACTATGCCTATGGAGAGCGCCATTGAGAATGCCAGACGGTACAACCAGTCGAATTCAAGGTCAAACTCTCCTTTCCTTGGGAACATCGCCTGAACCAGCGTGTATCCGGGTACTAAGAAAATCAGAATTACCGCATAGATGAGCCTCAGGATATCCATTTTTATCTGATGGCACAACAGAGGCAGATATTTAATTCTTTGCGACCCTCATCCTGCTCCGTTGCATAACTCATACCGAGCTATGCGAGATAAGAGCGCCATAACTC
>CAYYXK010000075.1:0-1955 GCA_964475625.1 uncultured Thermoplasmata archaeon
ATATCGTCTCCTGTCCCAACCGCAGCAAGCTGCGGGGTATATTAATTAAATCAAACTTGAGAAGGAGAAGATCGTGCTGACGGACGAAGTGGAAGTAATCTATGAGAAAACCGTAACTCCCTTCGGAACGAGCGGAAAGATAGATGCTCCGAAGAGATACATCGGAAAAAGGGCTTATGTGATCATACTAAAGGAGTGAAAAGGAATTTTGTCCCAGAGTCGTCCCGAGGCCCTTTTTCTGACGAAAGCTTAAATAACCCATTTGGCTATATCTTTCCACGCCTAGGAGGCGCTCCCTATGGATGAAGCCACGAAAGAAGAATATGAAAGGACAATCGCCAAGCTTGAGAACGAGAGAGCCGAACTTCTCGAGGAAATAATGAAGATGGAACATCACGAGAGGTACATGGAATCCGAGCTTCGCAGGCTTCAGAACGAGATAGCGAGGATGAAGAAGGAGATGGAACGTTTGAAAGAGCCCCCCCTCATAATAGGCACGATACGGGAGGAGCTTCCGGACGGGCGCGTGATAATCAAGAGCAGCACAGGCCCGGATTTCATCGTGGAAGTGGCCGACTATGTGGACCGGGGGCAGTTGAGGGTGGATGCGAGGGCCGCGCTTAACAAACAGAGCCTCGCCATAATGAGCATACTTCCACCCCCGCTTGACCCGATAGTGATAGGTGCGGAGATAATCGAGAAACCCAATGTGACGTATGAAGACATAGGTGGTTTGAAGGAGCAGACGCTGGAAATAAAGGAAGCCGTGGAATATCCCCTTCTCAACCCGGAACTGTACAAGAAAGTAGGGATCGAGCCGCCGAAGGGTGTTCTGCTGGTCGGTCCTCCGGGAACGGGTAAGACGCTGCTCGCAAAGGCGGTGGCTCATCAGACGAATGCGGCATTCATAAGGTTCGTCGGCTCGGAGCTCGTTCAGAAATACATCGGAGAAGGTGCCAGACTTGTGAGGGAGTTGTTCGAACTGGCAAAGGAAAAGGCACCCAGCATAGTCTTCATAGACGAAATAGATGCGATAGGCGCACGCAGGATGGATGTAGCCACATCCGGAGACCGTGAGGTCCAGAGGACGTTAATGCAGTTGCTTGCGGAACTGGACGGCTTTGATCCGATAGGCGAGGTCAAAATACTGGCCGCGACCAACAGGCCGGACATCCTCGACGAGGCACTTCTAAGGCCGGGTCGTTTCGACAGGATAATCGAAATCCCACTTCCGGACCACGAAGCCAGAGTGGAGATATTCTCCATACATCTCGAAGGGATGAGCGTGGAGAAGTCAGTTAACGCGGAAGAACTGTCCGCCAAGACGGAAGGTGTCAGTGGTGCGGAGATAAAGGCCATATGCACCGAAGCCGGAATGTTCGCCATAAGGGATATGAGGGACACCGTGAGCATGGAAGACTTCGAAAAGGCGATAGAAAAGGTAATGGGGACCCATCAGCCGATAAAAGACGAGCACCATGCGGTGATGTTCGCTTAAAGAAAAAATAAAGAGTTTTCGGAGCTCACAGCTCCTTTATCAGGTCTGCGACGAAGCTCCTCATCTCCTCATCATCCGGGATAGCTATGGATTTCTTAAAGCGTTTCGTCCCGTCAGGGAGATAATATCCCCTTGAAACAGAGATGAATTCACTGCTCGTCCCGTCCTCTCCTGTGGCTTTCTTTCTTGCCACTTCGATGAAGTTGTTCCTGCCGAAGTCCTTTATTTCTGCCTTTATGGTCTCGAACAAGACCTTTTCTTTCTTTTCTTCCATTTTTTTCCTCCTTGCTTTAAAGGCATGCCACCATCCCCACTTACAATATAAAGGTTTTCCAGAAACCCGAGTTTTGTAGAGTACGGAAATTATTTCGCCAAAACTTAAAGAGAGCGCAGGCTATCCCAGATGTGACAAAACTAAATCGGAAAAAGATACGTTGGATAGTAAGACACTGTGCTG
>CAYYXK010000076.1:0-1792 GCA_964475625.1 uncultured Thermoplasmata archaeon
GGGTAGGAACGAGGTAAGCGCTAAGATTACCTACGGCATCCTAGACTACACCTTCCGCAGGACGGGGCCGATACAGGTAATACCGTGGAGGATCAAAGTGGTGGACATGCTAGAGAACAAAGTAGTCCACGAGCAGACCTTCTACCAGGTAGTGGTAGCCACCGATTTGTTAGAACTGCCTAGGGCCGGCTGGAGCGTCGTGGAGGGCGTGGATCCGATAACTCCATCCGATACCCTAGTATACCTGACGGAGGAGACCCTGAGGCGGGGAGGCGTACCGTTGGGAAGGGTGCCGGATGAGGTAACCATAGATCTCATAATACCGATAGGTGGCCCGCTGAAGGAGGCAGGGGTGGAGAAGGTGATGAGAGAGTTAATAGAGGGGGTTAGCATTATATGGCTAGCGGATTGGGAGTGGGACGTTACCTCCTTTACGCCCCCCTCATATCCGCCCATACCGATCTACAGAGCTACCCGTGCCCTGTGTACGCCGAAATGGGTGGAGGAGGTTCCTAGGGCCGAACTCAAGTACGGGAGGGTATACGTGCCCTTCTATAAACAATATAGGGAGATGCCCTACCTAAGGATCAGGGTGGGACTCAGGTCGAAGCACGGTAGGAGCTACAGGTATACGAGCTTCATACCCGTGATAAGGATTAAGGGAGGGAAGAAAATAATGGGGGAGACCTACGTAGCCGTCTGGCCGAACAGGCCACCTGCATGGCCGTGGATCGGGATTGCGCCACCGGTGTGTACGGGTACGCCGGGTAGGGCTAGGCCCGCCGGCTAATCCATCCTCAGCCATTTTATTACCGCTAATATCATAGCTACGGTACCCAAGGTGAAGGAAAGCGTGTAGATCAGGGAGGTTTGGTCGAGCATGTTGAAGACTAGGTACTTGCATATTAGGTCGTAGGCGTTGAAGAACGTTACCACGACCTGCTCCACGAGCAGGGCCACCAGCAGGCCGAGGAGGAGTACTTCGATCTTTTTAACCCTCTTGGACAGCTCGTCCATAGGTGATAATACGTTTTTAGAATATAAATAATTTTCCTCACCTTTCCCATTCCACCTTCGGCCTGTAGAGGTTGAGGGCGTAGCCTATCGCTACGAAGATTATGTCCTCAAGATCCTTCATGCTCATATCCTTCGCCCTCACCCTAACGGTACCCATGAGTATGCTGGTACTACCTGAGGGCACCTTCACTACGACCAGCGATTTCGGATCATGGCCCCTGTAGTCCGACGGCGATACGTCCTCCCCGACCTCCTTTATCGCCACGACCTCCCAGTAATGGGAATTGAAGGGGTCGTCCTTGTTGAACTTCACTACGAACTTGAACCAGCCGTCGGGGCCGTTATGCATTTTATCCAGTACGTCGGATAGGGTCGGCATATCCATCAAATATTAGTAAGGAGGGGGATATAAATAAGATGATGTGGGGGTTCGGTTTAAAAATATTTATAAAATAATAAATATTAGCGTATGAGGGTTAGACTATTAACCCTTTCACGACCATTAGACCCTCCGCCTAAGGGAGAGCTTAAAATAATATCCGTCTCCGTACCTGACCGTGTTTATATTAACCAGGAATTTACCCTAACGGCGAGGTTTTCGGCGAAGTTACCCTTTAAACATTCCCTAACGGCTAGGATTATGGATACTAATAGGAACCTCACCATACCCATGACGATATCGGATGGAATGGCTATCGCTAAACTTAAAGCCCCCGATAAGCCCATCCTTTGGAAGTTAAAATTAGAAATTACAGCGAAGCCCGTAGAGGTACCC
>CAYYXK010000077.1:0-1684 GCA_964475625.1 uncultured Thermoplasmata archaeon
GGACCGGGCGGGATTTGAACCCGCGGCCTCTACCTTGCAAGGGTAGCGATCTTCCAACTGATCTACCGGCCCATAGTGTTGCGTATGAAGGTTTCAGTCGCCCTAATCCAGCATTCTTTTTAATCCTTTCGGATTGAGGGCATTAATGTTAAATAGATTCTCTGTTATCCAGTTCCATGAAACCGGAGGAGTATGACCTTATCGTGATAGGAACAGGCTCTGCGATGAACATCGTGGACCCGATGATAAGAAGGGACCCCGGGATGCGGGTGGCCGTCATAGACAAGGATGAGCCGGGCGGGATATGCCTGACGAGGGGATGAATACCGACCAAGATACTCCTTCATTCCGCAGATGTCGTTCGCGAGGTCGAGGAAGCAGGAAAGTTCGGTGTTGACGCATCCATAAAGAAGGTGCACTTCAAAGAAATAATGGAGAACATGAGAAAGCTCATCTACAAGGACATAAACATGATAAAGAACGGCCTGAGCCATTCGAAGAACATAGATTATTTCAGAGAAGTGGCAAGCTTTGTTGCGCCGTACACTCTGAAGGTGAAAGACAGGCATATCACATCGAAGATGATATTTCTCTGTACCGGCCCCAAGCCACTCACCCCCAAGATAAAAGGCCTCGAGAAGATAAGATATCTCACGAGCTATTCCATCATCCGCATGGAGAAGCTTCCGCCGAGCATGGTGATAGTCGGTGGCGGTTACATCGCCGCTGAATACGGGCATTTCTTCTCCGCAATGGGTTCTAAGGTCACGATAATCGGAAGGAACCCGCAGTTTTTACCTAGAGAAGAGCCGGAGGTCTCCGCTCTGGCAAAGAAGCAGCTGTCGAAGCACATGCGCATAGTCACGAACCACGAGGTCGTGGAGGTGCAGAAAGGCCTGAAAGGAAAAAAGCTCATAGCGGTTGACCGGGCAACAGGAAAGAAGGTCTCATTCTCAGCGGATGATATACTGATAGCCACCGGCCGGGCCTCGAACTCCGACATATTGCACCCCGAGAAGGGGGGAATAGAGACCGATGAGCGCGGATGGATAAAGGTGAACGAGTATCTTGAAACAAATATGCCCGGAGTGTGGGCCTTCGGAGATGCCAACGGAAAATACCTGTTCAAGCATGTCGCCAACTATGAGTCAAAGATTGTCTATTACAACGCCGTTCTTGGGAAGAAAGTGAAAGTGGATTATCACGCTGTCCCATCTGCTGTTTTCACATACCCCGAGATTGCCAGCGTTGGAATGAGAGAAAAGGAAGCAATTGAAAAGTACGGAAAGGAGGGCATCCTGATAGGCTTCTACAAATACGAGAACACCGCAAAGGGAGAGGCGATAAAGGCGAAGGACTGGCTCGTTAAAGTGATAGTCAAAGCGGACGACAGAAAAATCTTAGGCGCTCACATCATAGGTCCACGGGCTTCCATACTGATACAGGAGATAATCAATCTCATGTACACCAGAGAGCAGAATCCGGAGCCGATATACGAGGGAATGCATATACACGCATCGATGAGCGAAGTGGTGGAAAGAGCATTCCTCGCGCTAATGCCGATGGAGCACTACCACCAGATGTTGAGACATGAGGGGTTGGAATAGGAACGGAGATTTTCGTATCATGTGCTCTGTTGCACAAATAGTTTTATAAGCCATGGTGCCATACTTTTTGGTAAATA
>CAYYXK010000078.1:0-1679 GCA_964475625.1 uncultured Thermoplasmata archaeon
GAGTTATGGCGCTCTTATCTCGCATAGCTCGGTATGAGTTATGCAACGGAGCACCAAATTCTAAATAATGAAGCCCATTACACTCCGATGAACATGCTCGTATGCCCCATCGATTACAGGTACGGAAGAAAGGAGATGAAGCAGGTCTTCTCCAATGAGGCCAGGATACAGAAGATGCTCGAGGTGGAGGCTGCACTTGCCAGAGCGCACGCACGCCTGGGCCACATACCCAAAGAGGCTGCTGATGAGATAAGCAGGAAGGCATCCTTAGAATATGTTAAGCCGGAGCGCGTCGATGAGATCGAGAAGGAGATAAGGCACGACGTGATGGCCCTTGTGAAGGCATATTCCGAGGCCTGCGACGGAGATGCGGGTAAGTACATACACCTGGGAGCGACGAGCAATGACATAATAGATACCGCAACGGCACTTCAATTGAAGGATGCCCTCGACATTATCGAGCAGGACCTGATAGCGCTCGGAAACACCATGTCCGGGCTTGCGAAAAAGCACAGGGATACGGTGATGCTCGGAAGGACTCACGGGCAGATGGCAACTCCCGTGACATTCGGATTGAAGATAGCGGTCTATCTCGACGAGATAAGGCGGCACCTTGAAAGGCTCAGGGAGGCCAGACCCCGCATATGCGCCGGAAAGATGATGGGAGCCGTCGGAACAGGGGCCGGATTCGGAGAGGACGCACTTGAGATAAGGAAACTCGTGGGCGAGGAACTTGGAATAGACATGGCCATCGCAACCGGACAGCTCGTGGGCCGTGACAGATATATCGAGTTTGTTTCCCTCGCTTCCAACATAGCCACCAGCCTTGAGAAGTTCGCAACCGAGATAAGGAACCTTCAGAGGCCGGATATAGACGAGGTGGCAGAGGCCTTCGATGCCGAGAAACAGGTGGGCTCTTCCACCATGGCGCACAAGAGGAATCCCATAACATCGGAGAACATATGCGGACTGGCCCGTGTTCTGCGCGGATTCCTGACACCGCAGATGGAGAGCGCTGTCCTCTGGCATGAAAGGGACCTCGCGAACTCTTCCGCAGAGAGATTCACACTGCCGCACACGGCCGTGCTTCTCGACGACATTCTGCTGAAGATGGAGGATGTCTTCCGCAACCTTGCGGTGAAACCGGACAATATGATGCGCAATCTGGAGCGCTCCCGGGGCCTCATAATGGCCGAGGCAGTCATGCTTGCGCTCACCACCAAAGGGATGGGAAGGCAGGACGCCCATGAACTGATAAGGCAGCTGTCCATGAAAGCGGAGGAGAGAAAGGCACACCTGAAAGATATGCTCATGGAAAGCGAAGAGATAAGAGCGCTCCTCAGCCCCGAAGAGATAGAGAGGATAATGGATTACAGGAATTACACGGGGAAAGCGGGGGAGATTGTGGATATGGTTGTGAGGGAGTGGGAGGCAAACCGATGATACGACGTGAAGATTCCTTTAAGAAGATTATGGATGTGGCTCATGAGAAATCACTTGAAAGAGAAAAAACGTTAGAACAAATAGCTAAAGAGCAGACGATTGTATTTTTTCTAGGTGCTGGTGCATCTGTAGAGGCCGGAGTGCCAACTACCGTACAATTTGTAGAGGAGTTCGAAAGTCGTTTAAATGAAGAACCCAACCGCAGCAAGCTGCGGGGTATCTTCATTGGAAGTCTG